>JARGGE010000162.1 GCA_029210865.1 Trueperaceae bacterium | reverse complement strand
CTTCCCCGACCTGCTGCGGTTGGCGGCCGCCTACGGCCGCGAAGGCGTGAACCTGCCCGAGGACCTCGACGGCGACGGCGTCGTCGGCGACGGCGACCTCGACGTCCTGCGCGAGCGCTACGCGTTCGCGGACGATCCGGACGGGGCCGCGGCCCCGGAGCCGGGCGCCGCAGCGGACGAGCCGGACACGAGCGGGGCCGCCGACGCGACGGAGGAGGCGGACGAGGCGGACGCACCGGATCCAGCGGCGGACGCGTCCGACGAGCCGGCGGAGCCGCCCCCCAGCGCGCCCTGAGCGCCGTCCGGGGCGGGACGGGTCAGCCCAAGCGCACGAGGTCGGCCAGCAGCGCCAAGTCACGGTCGGTCACGCGGTCGCCGGCGTCGTGCGTCACGAGGCGAAGGCTGACCTCGCGGTAGGTCCAGGTGGCCTCCGGGTGGTGCCCATGGCGCTCGGCGTGGAGCGCCACCGCGACCAGGAACCCGACCGCCTCCGCCGGCGAGGCGAAGCGGCGGGCGAAGGCCAGCGCGCCGTCCTCCGCGAGGCGCCAATCGCGCGCGCCCTCGAGCGCCGCGGCCATGTCGGCAGGGTCGGCCACGGCGGGGGCGTCGCGCCCCGGCATCAGATGCCCGCCCGCGTGTGCAGCGTCCGGTCGCGCAGCAGGAGCAGCGCGACCTCGCCGTCGCCCGCGGCGGCCACCAGCACGCCGCCCGGCACCGCCTCGACGGCGAGCTTGGCGAAGGCGCATACGACCTGCCCCGGGAGCATGACGACGAGCTGCTCGGCCGCCGAACCGCGGCTGCGGCCGCGGTAGCGCCGCACCGTTAGGCGCAGCCCGTTCAGGTCGACGGTGATGGGGTCGTCGCCGATGGCGTTCGCGACGCCCTCGGCCTCCTCCTCGCGCTCGAGGAGCCCCGCCAGATCGCCCGGTTCGGTGCTCATGGCGCTCTGCAACCGCTGCACGAGCCCGAGCACGACGTTGTCTGGCAGCTCGATCGTGGTCGCCTTGGCGGCGCCCCGCACGAGGCCCTCCAGCGCCGATCGCCGGCTCGGGGCGCCCGCCGTGACCGCGCCGGCTGCCTGCACCGCCCGGGCGACCACGTCGGCGGCGGTCCCGGAGGGCACGTTCGCGATCGTTTGCAGGACCACGAGGAGCGCCTCGTGGCGCTCGTGGGTCACGACGTGGGCCAGGAGCAGGGCCTCGGCGAGGCGGGCGGCGACGGAGCGCCCCGCGTCGCGCCAGCGGACGTGGAGGTACTCGCCTTCGCGCTCGACCCGGACGTCGCCACGGCCAGCCCGCACGGTCATGGACGCCTCGAGCGGGTGCGCCTCGTCGTCGACGAAGAGCGTGCGGCTGTCGCCGCTCCCCATCACCGCGATCGCGTGACCGCCCAGGGTGAAGCGCACCGGCCCCACCATCTGCAGGGTGAGCGCCTCGGCGCCGCGCGGCACCCGTTCCCAGCGGAGGGCGGGCACCACGGCGAAGAGCACGCCACCGGCCAACCGGGTCGGCGCGCCGCTCCCGCCGACGCGTCCCGGCAGCCGCGCCTCGAGCCGCTCGAAGAGCAGCCGGACGGCCTCGAGGTTGCGGGCGACGTCGCGCTGGAACGACTGGCGCTGTTGGCGCTCGAAGGCCAGCGCCTCGCTCAGGCGCGACTCCAGGTCGATCCGCAGGACGGAGCGTTGCGCCTCCGGCAGCCGCTCCTTCGATAGCTCCTGGATCGCGGTGCGAAGCTCGCCGGTGGTGGGGCCCTTGCGGGCGATCGCGGAGAGCTTGCCCGCGTACGGGTCCTGCGCCACCCGGGTCGCGACCGCCCGCACGAAGCGCAGCGCCTGCGCCTCGGGCACCTCGAGGTGCGGGTAGCGGCCGTCGGGGCGATCGAGCCCGAGGATCAGGTCGACCAGGTCGCGGCCGACCTCCGCGAGGCTATCGAGGTCGGACAACGAGATCAGCGGATCGCGCAGCTCGGCCATCGGTTCGACGACCTTGAAGCCGCGCAGGGTCTCCGCCTGCGCGCGCTCGGGCGCGTCCGCGTAGCGCTCCAGGTTGCGCAGGGTGGCGTAGACGAGCCGAGGTGTGAGCCGCTCGCGCTCCGCCCGCCAACCCGCGGCCAGGCTCGCGACGAGCTCGTCGAGATCCTCGCGCCCGACGCGCTCGGCGAGGACGCGCAAGGCGCGCTGCTCCTCGAGGGCCTCGCGCGTCACGGCCGGCGCGTCGGGAGCGTCGGTCTCGAGCAGGAGCTCGCCGGTGACCGCCGGGTCGCGGACGTCGTCCGCGCCGCCCAGGGTGAGCAAATCGAGGTCGCCGCGCTGCGCCGTTCCCCGCGCCGGGATCTCGGCGACCGCGCGCAAGCGACGGGACGCGTCGTGGAAGCGCTGCCGCTCCGCCGCGTCGAGCGACGAGGCCCCACGGTCGATCACGCGGTGCAGCTCCCACAGGGCGGGGACGCCCCCCTGGACGACCCGCTGGTTGACCAGCGCATCGATCTTGAACTCGAGCAGTTCCAGCGCGACGCGCTCCAGAGTCAGCATCCTGTAAGAGTCTAGCCGAGGGCATGGAGGGCGTCGGTGAAGTCCTGCGCACGAGCGTCCAGACGACGCGTCCTGGACGCGGCGCAAGCGACGCACGCCCCTTGACGCCCGCGCGCGTCAGCCGTCATGATGCCGAGGTGCGCGCGCCACCTCGGTGGTGCGACCCAGCCCACCTTCGCCGCCGCCGGCGGCGAACCCCCGAGGGGGGTCGCGGCGTGCACCGTTGTGAGGAGGGAGCCTCGTGCCCCACATCATCGCCGAGCCCTGCATCGGGGTCAAAGACCAAGCGTGCGTCGACGTCTGTCCGGTCGAGTGCATCTACGAAGCCGACGACCAGTTCTACATCCACCCCGAGGAGTGCATCGACTGCGGCGCCTGCGTCCCGGCCTGCCCCGTCCAGGCGATCTTCCCCGAGGAGGACGTCCCGGAGCAGTGGACGTCGTTCATCCAGAAGAACTACGACCTCTCCGGGGTCTGAGCACCGGCGAGTGACGCGACGCGGCGCTACGCCGCGCCGATGACCGCAGCGAGCACTGCGACCGCCCGGTCGAACTCGTCGAGCGGCAGGTGCTCGTTCGGTGTGTGGTCCAGGGCCGCGTCGCCCGGTCCGTACGCGACGACGTCGGCGTCCCAGACCGGCGCCACGACGTTCCAGTCGCTGGTGCCGGTCTTGACCTTGGTCGTCGGCCGCGTCCCCGAGGTCCGGATGGCCACCCGGAAGGCCCGCGCCAGCGCGCCGTCGCGAGCCCCCCGCACCGCGACCTCACCGGCGTCCGCCTGCGCCTCGACGCCAGGACCCAGGTCGAGGGCCGCGAGCGCGGCCCGCAGCCGCTCGGGCGTCCAGGTGGGGGGCAACCGGAAGGCGACCTCACCGTCGGCCCACTCCTCGAGGCCGTCGCCGGCGGAGGCCACCTGCACCAGCGAGACCTGGAGCCGATCGAACGCTCCGGCAGCGCCAACGGACGCGTTCGCCTGCTCGACCCACGCCTGCAGCCGCGACCACGCCGCGACCAACGCCTCGGCAGCGGTGGCGTCGGCGCGGGCCGAGTGGGCGAGCGCGCGACGGGCGCGCAGCCGCACCCGCAGCCGCCCCTTGTAGCCGAGCGTGATCGCGTCGGCGCCGCTCGGCTCGCCGATCACGATCCGCTCTGGCGGCCCCAGGTCGGTGAGGAGGTGGCGCGCGCCGCAACTGCTCGCCACCTCCTCCTCCACCGCGCCGACCCAGTGGAGCGTCCACGCCTCGCGGGCGGCGCGGCCCGAGCGCGCGAGCGCGACCGCCGCCGCGACCGCGCTCCCCTTGGCGTCGACGCTGCCGCGCCCGTACAGGACGCCGTTCTCGATCCGCACCGGCACCCACCCGGGCACCGTGTCGACGTGGCCCAGCAGGACCAGCGCGCGCGCGCCGTGGCCCGCCACGGCGCGCGCGTTGCCGGCCGCGTCGACCCAGGTCCGGTCGACGTAGGGCGCGAGCGCGTCCACCAGGAGGCGCACGACCGCAGCTTCCTCGCCGCTCGGGCTGGGCGTGGCGACCGCCGCCTCGAGCAGCGCATGCGCCCCCGCGCGCGTCGTCAGGTCGAAGCGCGTCGCGCCGGCGCTCACGCGCGCAGGACGCGACCGAAGATCGCCACCGCCTCCTCGACCTGCTCGGGCGTGATCACGAGCGGCGGCACGAAGCGGACGACGGTGGCGCCGGCGTTGATCGTCAGGAGGCCCGCCTCGCGGAGCGCCGCGATCACCGGGGCCGCCTTCTCCTTGAGCTCGACGCCGAGCATGAGCCCGAGCCCGCGGACCTCGCGGACCCGGTCGCTGCCGAGCGCCTCGATGCCGGCCTTGAACCGCGCGCCCATCGCCGCGGCGTGGGCGATCAGGCCGCGCTCGTCGAGCTCCTGGAGCACGGCGAGCCCGGCCGCGGCCGCGAGCGGGTTGCCCCCGAAGGTCGTCCCGTGCCCGCCGGCCGGCATCGCGCGCGCCACCGCCTCGGTCATGACGAGCGCCCCGATCGGCACGCCCCCTGCGAGCCCCTTCGCGAGCACGAGCAGGTCGGGGACGACGCCGGCGTGCTCGCTCGCGAGGAAGCGCCCCGTGCGCCCGACGCCGCACTGGATCTCGTCGAAGCCGAGCAGCGCCCCATGGGCGTCGGCGAGCTCGCGCGCCCGCCGCAGGTACGTGGCGCTGGCCGGGTGCACGCCCCCCTCGCCCTGCACCGGCTCGAGCCAGATCATCGCGGTCTCGTCGCCCACCGCGGCCTCGAGCTCGGCGGCGTCGTCGAAGCGCACGAAGTCGACCGGCACCGCGAGCGGCTCGAAGGGCTTGCGGTACTTCGCTTCCCAGGTCATCGCCAACGCGCCGAGCGTGCGGCCGGCGAAGCCGCGCTTGGCCGCCACCACGCGCCGCCGCGCGGTGGCGGCGAACGCCCACTTCAGCGCCGCCTCGTTGGCCTCGGCGCCCGAGTTCGTCAAGAAGACCCGCTCGAGCGGCGCCGGCAGGTGCGCGAACAGCGCCTCGACGAACTCGGTGCGCACGTCGTTGGCCAGGTTCTGCGGGCACACGATCAGCCGCCGCGCCTGGGCGGCGAGCGCCTCAACCAAGCGCTCGTTGGCGTGGCCGACGCTGGCGACGGCGATGCCCGCCATCGCGTCGAGGTAGCGTTTGCCGTCGGCGTCCCAGAGCCAGGCACCCTCGCCGCGGACGAACGCCACGTCGGGGGCCCAGAGCCCGGACGCGTGGCGGGCGTCGCGGGCGAGGAGGTCGGCGGTCGGGCTGGGGGTGGGGGTGCTCACGGTGGTGCTCCTCGCTTCGAATGGATGGTTGGGATCGGGCCTCAAGCGACCACGGTACCGCGCCCGCCGAGCGCGTCGCGCACCGGCGTCGCGGTGCGGGCGTCACCGAGCACCACGCGCCGCACCCCACCGGCCACGGCCTCGGCCGCGCCGAGCACCTTCTTCTTCATGCGCCCCTCGGCGACGTCGAGGAAGCGGCGGACGTCAGCGGCGGGGACGTGGTCGATGAGCGACGACGGGTCCGGGAAGCGCGCGAGCAACCCGGGCACGTTCGAGAGCAGCAGCAAGGCCTCGGCGCCCAGCGCGACGGCGACGGCCGCAGCGGCCCGGTCGCCGTCGACGTTGATCGCCACCCCCTCCTCGGAGGCGCCGGGGGGCGTCAGCACCGGCAGGTAGCCGTGGCCGAGCAGGAGAAGCAGCAGGTGGACGTTCACGCGGTCGACGGTGCCCGTGTGGTCGCCGTGCAGCACGATCGTCTTGCCCCCCTCGACGCTGCGGACGCTGCGCTTGTGGCGCCCCTCGAAGAGCCGCCCGTCGAGGCCGGAGAGCCCGACCGCCGGCGCGCCGCGCCGCTGCAGGCGCTCGACCAGGCCCTTGTTCACCTTGCCCGCGTAGACCATCTCGAACACCTCGAGGGTGGCGCGGTCGGTGTAGCGGCTGACGTGCCCGCTCGGCGAGGTGACGAAACGCGGCGGATGCCCGAGCGCCTCGGCGATCCGGTTGGTCTCGGCGCTGCCACCGTGCACGAGGACCACCCGGCGCCCCTCGACCCACAGCTCGGCGACGTCGGTGGCCACCGCGTCGAGGTCGACCCCCTCGGCGCCGCCGACCTTGACGACGATCGGCCGGTCCTCGGTCGGCGGTGCGCCGCGCGCGCCTGCGGGCGCGGGCGCGCTCACGCGGGCACCGCCGCCGGCGACGGAGCCGCCGGCCTCCACTCGGGGACGCGCGCCACCCCGCCGCGCCAGACGGCGCGGGCGGTCCGACCGAGGCCGCGCGGCAGGGCGACGCCCTCGACGCCGAGGTAGGCCAAGAAGCGCGCCAGCCCGGCCTCGAGGGCTTCGCCGAACGCGACGCGCTCGCCCTCGGCGACCTCCCACCACCAGCCGTCGAGCCGCAGGCGCCGGTCCTCGACGCGGCCGTCGAAGCGCGCGACGAAGCGGTCGCCCACCACGACCGGGACGACGTAGTAGCCCCAACGGCGCT
>JARGGE010000161.1 GCA_029210865.1 Trueperaceae bacterium | reverse complement strand
CGCGACGCGGTCGTGGCGCTCCCCGACGATCGCCGGCGTGAGCATCGACGAGGCGGAGCGGAGCGGGTCGATGGCCGGGTAGAGCCCCTGCGCGGCGCGGTCGCGCGCGAGGACGACCGTGGCGGAGAGGTGCCCGAAGGTGTGCTCGACGGCGGGGTCGGTGAAGTCGTCGGCGGGCACGTACACCGCCTGCACCGAGGTGATCGCGCCGCCGGCGGTGCTGGCGATGCGCTCTTGCAGCTCGGCCAGCTCGGTCGCCAGGGTCGGCTGGTAGCCCATCCGCGACGACAGCCGCCCCATCAGCCCCGACACCTCGGCGCCCGCCTGCACGAAGCGGAAGACGTTGTCGATCAGCAGCAGCACGTCCTGGTGCGCCTCGTCGCGGAAGTACTCGGCCATCGTCAGCGCGGTGTGGCCGACGCGGAAGCGGGCGCCGGGCGGCTCGTTCATCTGGCCGAACACGAGCACCGCGTGGTCGAGCACGCCGGCGTCGCGGACGTCGCGCACCAGCTCCTCGGCCTCGCGCGAGCGCTCGCCGATGCCGCAGAAGAGGCTGACGCCGCGGTGGCGGGCGGCCATGTGGTGGATCAGCTCGGTGATCAGCACCGTCTTCCCCACCCCGGCGCCGCCGAAGAGCCCCGCCTTGCCGCCGCGCTCGAGCGGGGCGAGCACGTCGATCGCCTTGATGCCGGTCTCGAGGACCTCGCTGGTGACCGCCTGGCGCTCGAGCGTCGGGGAGCGCTGCAGGATCGCCTCGCGCCGCTCGGTGGCGATCGGTCCGCCGCCGTCGATCGGCTCGCCGAAGACGTCGAACACGCGCCCGAGCACCTCGGGGCCGACGGGCACCCGAAGCGGCGCGCCCGTGTCGCGCGCGGGGTCGCCGCGCGCCAAACCCTGGGTCGACGTGGCGGCGATGCAGCGGACGGTGTGGGCGTCGAGCTGGGCCATGACCTCGAGGCGCACGGCCTCGTCGGGACCGGCGCGCAGGTGCTGCCGCAACGGCGGCAGCGCGCGCTCGAACGCGACGTCCACCACCCCGCCGCGGACGGCGACGACGGACCCGGTCGGTTGCGCGTCGCTCGGCATGGTGCGTCACCTCGCCTTCGACGACCCGGCAGCCTGACCCCAGCATAAGGAGTTGCGCCCGGGACCCCCGGGCGATCGAGCGCCGAGCTCCCCGGCGCCGCGCCCGGCCCCCGGCCGAACGCCCCGGCCGGCGACGAGCGCCCGCCGTACGATGGGCCCACACCAGAGGCCACGACCTCGCCGGGGAGGCCGGACCGCGGGAGGGGTTCCGTGGACATCGTCGTCCCCATCAAGCAGGTGCCCGAGACCAGCAACGTGAAGATGGACCCGAAGACGGGCACCATGATCCGCGACGGGGTCGAGACGGTGGTCAACCCGCTCGACCTGTTCGCCATCGAGACCGCGCTGCGCCTCAAGGAGGCGCACGGCGGCACCGTCACCGCGCTGTCGATGGGGCCCAAGGGGGCCGAGAAGGCGCTGCGCGAGGCGATCGCCATGGGTTGCGACGGCGGCGTGCTGGTGTCGGACCGCGCCTTCGCCGGCTCCGACAGCTGGGCCACCTCGTACACGCTCTCCCAGGCGATCCGCCAGATGGGGCGCTTCGACCTGATCGTCGCGGGCGAGCGCGCCACCGACGGCGACACCGGCCAGGTGGGCCCCGGCATCGCCGCCTGGCTCGACCTGCCGCTCGCCACCTACGTGGCCGCGATCACCCGGGTCGACCCCGACGAGGGGCGGCTGACGGTCGAGCGGCTGGTCGAGGAGGGGTACCAGGTGCTGGAGCTGCCGCTGCCGGCGCTGCTGACGGTGGTCAAGGAGATCGCCGCGCCGCGGCTGCCGATGCTGCGCGGCAAGAAGCGCGCGAAGGCCGCCGAGGTGCCGCTCTACACGGCCGCGACCATGGACCTCGAGCCCGCCTTCCTGGGGCTGAAGGGCTCGCCCACCCGGGTGGTCAAGGTGGCGACGCCCAAGGTGACGCGCGGCGGCACCGTGGTGCAGGCGAAGGACGCCGAGGCGGTGGCGGGCGCCGTCGACCGGCTGCTCGCCTTCCTCGACGCGCGCGACCTGCTGCCGCACGACGGGGCGCCCGCGGGGGGCGCGGCGGCGGAGCAGGCGGGAGGTCGACCGTGAGCTTCGTCTGGACGCTGGCCGAGCAGCACGAGGGGCGGCTGAAGGGGGTCTCGTTCGAGCTGCTGGGGCGGGGGCGCGCGCTGGCCGACGCGCTCGACACCAAGCTGGCCTCGGTGGTCATCGGCGACGGCGTCGACGCGGCGCAGCTCGAGGCGCTGGTGCACCGCGGTGCCGACGAGGTCTACGCCATCCAGGACCCGCGCCTCGCGAGCTTCACCTGCGAGACCTACAGCAACCTGCTCGTGCACCTGATCAAGACCTACCAACCGAGCGTGCTGCTGGCCGCGGCCACCTCCACCGGCCGCACCCTGATGCCGCACGTGGCCGTGCGGGTGCACACCGGGCTCACCGCGGACTGCACCGAGCTCGCCATCGAGCCCGGGACCGGCCAACTGCTGCAGACCCGCCCCGCCATCGGCGGCAACATCATGGCGACGATCAAGACGCCCGACCACCGCCCGCAGATGGCGACCGTGCGGCCCAAGTCGAGCCGCCCGCTGCCCGCCGACCCCACCCGCGTGGGCAAGGTGATCGCGGTGCCGCTCGACGACTTCCTGGTCGACGACCGCGTGCGCGTGACCGGCTACCGCCGCGACGCCCTGGACTTCGTCAACCTCGAGGAGGCCGAGGTGGTGGTCGCCGGCGGCCGCGGGATGAAGAAGGCGGAGCACTTCGACCTGCTGCGCGACCTCGCCGACGCCTGGGGCGGCGCGGTGGGCGCGACCCGCGACGCCGTCGACCGCGGCTGGCTCGGCTACCCGCACCAGGTGGGGCTGTCGGGCAAGACGATCTCGCCCCGGCTCTACATCGGCGCCGGCATCTCGGGCGCCATCCAGCACCTGGCCGGCATCAAGACCAGCGACACGATCGTCAGCATCAACAGCGACCCGGACGCGAGCCTGCACAAGGTGGCCGACTTCGGCATCGTCGGGGACCTGTTCGACGTCCTGCGCGAGCTGCGGCGGCGCTTGCAGGAGCGCCGCGAGGAGGGCCCGTCATGAGCTACGCCCCGGTCACCCCCGCCGTGGTGGCGGAGCTGCGCGCGATCGTCGGCGACAAGAGCGTGCTGGTCGACGACGAGCGCATCGAAGCCTACGGCCACGACGAGACCAGCGCCGAGGAGTACGGCCACCTCCCCGAGGTGGTGGTGCTGCCGACCACCACCGAGCAGGTCGCCGCCGTCGTGCGGCTCGCCAACCGCGAGCGCATCCCGGTGACCCCGCGCGGCGCCGGCTCGGGGCTCTCGGGCGGCGCCATCCCGTCGTTCGGCGGCATCCTGCTGTCGGTCGAGCGCATGGACCGGCTGATCGAGCTCGACCGCGCGAACATGACCGTGACGGTCGAGGCGGGGATGGTCACGAACGACTTGGCCCACCTGGTCCAGGCCGAGGGGCTCTTCTTCGCCGGGTACCCCATGAGCGTCGAGACCTGCTTCATCGGCGGCAACGTCGCCGAGAACGCCGGCGGCGGCAAGGCGGTCAAGTACGGCGTCACCGGCCGCTACGTGCTCGGCCTCGAGCTGGTCACCCCCACTGGCGACGTCGTGTGGCTGGGGGGCAAGCTCGCCAAGGACGTCTCGGGCTACGACCTCAAGCAGCTGGTGGTGGGCTCCGAGGGGACGCTCGGCATCGTCACCCAGGTGATCCTGCGGCTGATCGCCTACCCCAAGGCGGCCTCCGACCTGCTGGCGCTCTTCCGCACGCCGCGCGAGGCGATCGACCTGGTGCCGCTGATCATGGGCCAGGGCATCGTGCCCACCGGCATCGAGTTCATGGACCGGCTCTCGTTCCAGACGAGCTGCGCCTACCTGAACGAGACGCTGCCCTACGGCGAGGCCGGCGCGATGCTGCTCATCGAGGTCGACGGCAACGACGCCGCGCGCGTCGAGGCGGAGCTGTTCGCGATCGGCGACCTGTGCGAGAAGCACGGCGCGCTCGAGGTGTACGTGGGCGAGGACCGCACGACCATCGAGCGCCTCTGGAGCGTGCGGCGCAACATCGCCGAGGCCTTCAAGGTGGCGAGCCCGGTCCAGAGCCTCGAGGACATCGTGGTGCCCGTGGCCCGCATCCCGGACGTGCTGCCCGAGCTGGAGCGGTTGAGCGCCGCGTACGGCATGCAGATCCCCTGCTACGGCCATGCCGGCGACGGCAACCTGCACGCCACGCTGGTGAAGGACCCGGCGATGGACCTGGGCACCTGGCACGCGAACAAGGACGCCTGCCTGCGCGAGCTCTACCGCGTCACGCGCGACCTGGGCGGCAAGATCAGCGGCGAGCACGGCATCGGCCTCAAGCGCAAGCCGTTCCTGGACGACGTCACCAACCCGGTCGAGATCGAGCTGATGCGTGCGATCAAGCGGGCGTGGGACCCCGCGAACGTGATGAACCCCGGGAAGATCTTCGACGTGTAGGCGCGGTGCGGGCGGGTGCGCGCGGCCGCCGCGCGCGCGGCGGCCGCGCGCTGGCGCTAGCCGTGTTTGCGCCAACGGCCGTCGGCGTCCTTCTTGTAGGACTCCTTGACGGCCGCCCAGGCGACGCGGTGGGCGGTCTCCTCGCGTCCGGCCTCGCCGCGCCGGTCCTCCGGATCGGCGTACTGGTCCCAAGCGCTGTTGTACGCCTCCTTGTAGATGTCTTGAACGTGCTCGGGAAGGTTGTCGCGAACGCTGTCGGGCAGGTCTTCGATGGTGGCGTACGGCATGGTCTCCCCCTCTCGAAGGGCGGGGCATGGGCCGACGCGTGGGCGCGCCCACGCGGGGGCGACGTGCCCGCAGGGTAGCGCAGGTGCCCGGGGCGCGCCGTGGCCGTGGCGACGCCGGACCGAGCGCTCCGCCGCGCGAACGATGGCCGATGTCGAATGCCACACCGATGCGCGGTACGCACCCTAACGTTGGGTCTACCCCACGAAGGAGTCGAGGTTCCGCGCGCGCTGCGCGCGGTACCCTCGGGGACGTCCGTACCTGGAGGAGCACATGAACCCGAACCCCGAGCCTACCCGCCGAACCCCGAGCCGCGTTTCCCTCGTCCTCGCCGTCGCGGCCCTGATCGCGCTGCTCGCCGCGTGCGGCGCGCCCGCTCCCGTCTCCGGCATCGAGATCGCCCCCTCGTCCGCCAGCGTCGCGGTCGTCCGCGGCGGCAGCGCGGACGTCGACGTCGTCCTCACCCGCACCGGCGGCGCGAGCGGGCCGGTCGCGCTCTCGGTGTCCGGCCTGCCCGCGAACGTCGCTGCCTCCTTCGCGCCGCCCTCGCTCGACGGCGCCACGACGACCAGCGTGTTGACGCTCACTGCGACCGCGGCGGCGACCGACGGCACCGCGGCGCTCACGATCACCGCCGATGGCGCCTCGCTGACCGACACGGCCGCGCTCACCCTCGAGGTCGAGAGCCTCAGCGTCGCCGGTCGGGTCGTGCAGATCTTCGGCCAGCCGGTCGTAGCCGTGACGGCCGCGAGCCAGGGCGAGACGGCCTTCACGGACGCCAACGGAGCGTTCGTCCTCGACGGGCTGTCGATCCCCTACGACCTCGCGCTGAGCACGGCGGCGGGGTCGGGCGCGGTCCACGTGTTCGAGGGGCTGACGACCACGATGCCGGTCCTGACCCCGAGCTTCGCGCTGGGCCTGGGCCTGCCGACCGCCGAGACGGCGGCGCTCTCGGGCGACGTGCTGGGCGGCGCCGCGGTCGGCGTCGACCGCATCGTGGCCGTGTGCGCCGAGGGGCTCGACCGCGTGGTTTTCGGTTGCGACTACGCGAACTCGGGCGACACCACGTACCTCCTCGACGCCAGCTGGTTCGGTCCGACGACCACGGACGTCCGGATCCACGCGCTGCATCTCGAGTTCGCCCTCGACCACACGCCCGCCGCGTTCCTAGGGTACGAGACGTTCGACGTGTCGCTGAGCGACGGTGACGCCAACGTCCGCGACCTCGCGCTCGCCCCGGTCGCCTCCGTGCTCGTCGAGGGATCGCTCGAGGCGGCCGCAGGTATGACGATCGCCTCTGCGAACGCCTCGGTTCGCTTCGGGCCGAACCTGAGCATGCTCGTCATGCAATCCGGTGCGATCGGCGGCGACGTCGCCTTGCTCATGCCCAACATCGCAGGCGCGACCTACGACGTCATGGCCATCGCCAACGGACCCGATGGCACGTCGTTCGCCTGGGTCGTCGACCAGGCGGGCGATTTCGGCGCGCTGGACGTCCCGATGCCCCTCCTCCAGGGGACGCCGGCCGACGCCGCCGTCGGCGTGGACCTGACGACCCCGTTCACCTCGACCGGCAGCGACCAGGTGCGCACCTACTTCTTCACAGGGGCCGGTCCCGCCCTCGCGGTCACGACGAGCCGCGCGTCCGTGACGGTGCCGGACCCCGCCCTCGGCGGGTTCGCCTTCCCGTCGGGCGCCGCCTACTCC
>JARGGE010000160.1 GCA_029210865.1 Trueperaceae bacterium | reverse complement strand
CGAAGGGCCTGGCGGCTGGCGCCCCGAGGACCTGGTGGCGACGCTGACCGCCTACACGGCGCGCACGGTCGCGGACGCCTACCGCACGTGGGTGACGCCCCACGGCCTCGACGAGGTGCTCCTCGCCGGCGGCGGCGCGCTCAACCCGACGCTGGTGGCGATGGTGCGCGAGGCGCTGCCAGACGTGCCGGTGCGCACCTTCGAAGACCTGGGGTGGCGCTCCAAGGACCGCGAGACGCTGTCGTTCGGGGTGATGGCCTACGCGGCTTGGCACGGCCTGCCGAACACGCTGCCGCGCGCCACCGGCGCGCGGCGGGCGGTGGTGGCGGGGCGGGTGCTGCGACCCTAGGTCGGCGGTCCGGGCCGGTCCGTCGAACGGGGGTCATTGACACGCCGTGGCCTACGCCCTAGACTCGTTCCTACGTAGGGTTAAACGTTTAACCGGACGCGCTCGATCGCTCCGGACGTCCGAAGAGGAGCCGCATGGTGACGCTCAAGGACATCGCTCGCGCTGCCGGCGTGTCGATCGCGACCGTCTCGAACGTCGTGAACGGCACCAAGCCCGCGACGCCCCAGGTCCAGCGACGCGTCCAAGAGGCCATCGAGCGGCTCGGGTACGTCCCCAACCCGCATGCGCAATCGCTCCGCACCGGTCACAGCCGCACCCTCGGCCTGGTCGTGCCCGACCTCACCAACCCCTACTTCCCGGCCCTCGTCCAAGCGATCGAGACCCGGGCCCGTGCGCTCGGATACGTCCTGATCGTCATGGACTCCGGAAACGATGCGCTCCGCGAGACCGAGGCGCTGACGCTCCTCGCCGGCTACCGGGTGGCGGGCGTCGTCTGGGTGCCCGTCGACGACGCGCGTCCGCTCGACTGGCCCTACCCGATCGTCACCGTCGATCGCCCCGTGCGCGGCTGCGACACCGTGGCCGCCGACCACGCACAAGGTGGAGCGCTCATCGGTGCCCACGCCGTCGCGCTCGGCCATCGTCGCATCGGCTTGCTCTCCGGCCCCCGCCATCTGCAGAGCGCGACGCTGCGCCGCATCGGCGTGCTGCGATCGATCGAGGGCATCGCCGAGGTCGCGTGGGAGTACGAAGTGCCCTTCAGCAGCGACCTCCCCTCCGAAGTGCAGGCGCAGCTGTGCGAGCCCGGGTGCAGCCTGGTGGTCGGCGCCAACGACGCGATCGCGGTCGCCGTCATCCGGCACCTGCGGGAGGCGGGCTCGCGCGTCCCCGACGACGTCGCGGTGGTGGGTTTCGACGACGTCCCGTGGGCGGACTTCGTCGATCCCGGCCTCACCACCGTCCGCCAGCCTCTGGCCGAACTCGGCACCAGCGCCGTCGGCATGCTCCACGCGCGCATCGCCGACCCCGCGACCCCCCTGCAGCAGCGCACGCTCCCGGTCGAGCTCGTCGTTCGGCGCTCGACCGAGCGCTCGATGGCCGAGTTCGCGGGAGACGCCACGGAAGGAGCCGCCGCATGATCGTCGTCGTCGGTAGCTTGAACGTCGACCTGGTCGTGCCCGTCGAACGCTTCCCGGTGGCCGGCGAGACGCTCCTGGGCGGCGACTACGCCCGCCACCGGGGCGGCAAGGGCGCCAACCAAGCCGTCGCCGCCGCGCGCGCAGGCGGCACCGTCCGCATGCTGGGCCGCGTGGGCGACGATGCGTTCGGCGCCTGGCTCAGCGCCGGTCTCGACGCCGACGGCGTCGACCACCGCGGGGTGGTGTCGCTGCCGGATGCCCCCACCGGCGTCGCCTTCATCAGCGTCGACGCCTGCGCGCAGAACACCATCATCGTGTCCCCAGGCGCCAACGGTCGGCTGGGTGCCCGGGACCTCGCGGCCCACGCGTTCGACGGCGCCGGCGTGGTGTTGCTCCAGCTCGAAGTGCCGCTCGTCGCTTCGTTGCGCGCCGCCGAGCTCGCGAAGGCGGCGGGCGCGCTGGTGGTCCTCAACCTGGCGCCCGCCACGACGCTCGACGCCGAGCAGCTGCGCCACGTCGACGTGCTCGTCGTCAACGAGAGCGAGGCGGCGCTCCTGCTCGGGATCGATGCCGCCGACCTCGCCGATCGGCCGGAACGGGCGGCGCGCGACCTGACGACCCTGGTGCCGACCGCGATCGTGACCCTCGGCGCCAGCGGTTCGACCTGGGCCCGGCGAACGACCCGCACCGCCGAGCCGGCCGCCGGCCGCGTCGCTGGCTTCCCGGTGACGGCCGTCGACACCACCGCGGCCGGCGACGCCTTCGTCGGCGCGCTCGCCGCGGCCCTGGACGGCGGGGCGCCGCTCGAGGCGGCGCTGCGGAGCGCCAACGCGGCCGGTGCGCTCGCCGTGACGGCCCGCGGCGCGCAGCCGTCGCTGCCGACCGCCGAAGCGATCGAGGCGCTCGTGCAGGAGTCGCGGTCGTGACGCTCCTGGCGATGCGGGGGGTCACCAAGCGCTTCGGCGCCGTCGCGGCGCTCAGCGGCGTCGACTTCGACCTCGAGGCCGGCGAGGTGCACGCGCTGGTCGGCGAGAACGGCGCCGGCAAGTCGACGCTGATGAAGATCCTCGCCGGCGTCCAACCCCTCGACGACGGGACGATGACCCTCGAGGGACGTGAGGTCCGCTTCCGCAACGTCAGCGACGCTCAGGCGCGGGGCGTGGTGATGGTCTACCAGGAGCTCGCGCTCGTCCCCGCGCTGTCGGTCGCCGAGAACCTGTTCCTCGGCACGCTCACGGGCATCGTGCGCTACCGGGCGCTGCGGGAGCGGGCGCGCGCGCTGCTGGCCCAGGTCGACCTCGATCTGGACCCCGAGACCGAGGTCGAGCGGCTCTCGATCGGCGAGAAGCAGCTCGTCGAGATCGCTCGCGCCCTCGCGCGCGAGGGGCGCGTGCTCGTCCTCGACGAGCCGACCGCTGCGCTGTCGTCGAGCGAGACCGAGCGCTTGTTCGAGCTGATCGCCAAGGTCAAGGCCGCCGGCGTCAGCGTGGTTTACATCAGCCACCGACTCGAAGAGGTCTTCCGGATCGCCGACCGCGTTACCGTGCTCCGCGACGGCAGGCTCGTCGGCACCCGCGCCCTCGGCGACACCACCCCGGACGAGGTCGTCGAGATGATGGTCGGCTCGGCCGTCCACCGCTACCAGCGCCCCGACCGCCACCGCGACGAGCGCCTGGGCCGGTTCGAGCTCGACATCGCGGGCGAAGCGCCGATCGAGATCACCGTCCACGCAGGGGAGATCGTCGGCCTCGCAGGCGTCATCGGCTCGGGGCGCGAGCGCGTGCTTCCCAGCGCGTTCGGCCTTCGAGACGGCGCTCGGTGGGGCGAACAACCGCTTCGTTCGCCACGCGAAGCGATCCGCGCAGGCATCATGCTGGTCCCCAGCGACCGCAAGAGCCAGGGATTGGTCCTGGAGTTGTCCGTCCAGGAGAACGTCTCGCTCGGCACGCTCTCACGGCTGCAGCGCTTCGGCTTCATGCGCCCCGAGGCCGAGCGGGCCCAGACGCGGCACTGGATCGACATGCTCTCGCTTCGACCCCCCCTCCCGCACAAACCCGTGCGCGAGCTCTCCGGCGGCAACCAGCAGAAGGTGGTGCTGGCCAAGGCGTTGGCCATCGAGCCGACGGTGCTCCTGCTCGACGAACCGACGCGCGGCGTCGACGTCGGCGCCCGTGCCGAGCTCTACGACGTCATCGACGACCTCTCCACGCGGGGATTGGGGCTCTTGTTGTCGTCGTCGGATACCGAGGAGCTCATCGGGCTCTCGGACCGCATCCTGGTCTTCCGCGGCGGCCGCGTCATCACCGAACTCCGCCCCCCCTTCACCTACGAGGAGGTCGTTGCCCATGTCACTGGCGCGCGTCAACTGGCGTGAGCTGTTCGCCCGCTTCGGGTTGGTCCTGGCGCTCATCGCGCTGGTGATCATCTTGTCGCTGCTGTCGGACCGCTTCATGACCCAGTCCAACCTCATCAACGTGCTGCGCCAGATCTCGATCAACGCGATCATCGCCGCCGGCATGACGGTGGTCATCATCGGTCGCGGCATCGACCTCTCGGTCGGCTCGCTCCTGGCGCTCACCGGGGTCGTCGGCGCCGCGCTCGCGGTCGGTGGGCTCCCGGCCGGTATCGCCATCGCAGCCGCCCTCGGCCTCGGCCTGGCGATGGGCGTCTTCAACGGCGCCTTCGTCGCCTACGCCGGCATCGCGCCCTTCATCGTGACGCTCGCCGGCCTGACGATCTTCCGCGGCATGGCGCTCGCCTTCACCGATGGCCGGCCGATCAGCGGCCTGCCACCGATCTTCATGACGATCGGCTACGGGAGCTTCCTGGGCCTGCCGGTGCCGGTCTGGATCATGCTTGGCTTCCTGCTCCTCACGCACGTGATCTTGCGCTACACCGCCCTCGGCCGCTCCATCTACGCCATCGGTGGCAACGAGGAAGCCGCCCGCCTCTCGGGCATCCCCGTGCGGCGCGTGCTGCTCTTCACCTTCGCGTACTCCGGGCTCGCCGCGGCTCTCGCATCGGTCGTCCTCAACGGCCGCCTGAACTCCGCCCAACCGTCCGCCGGCGTGATGTTCGAGCTCGACGCGATCGCCGCCGTCGTGGTCGGCGGGACCTCGCTCTTCGGCGGCAGGGGGGGCGTGTTCGGCACCCTCGTCGGCGCGCTCATCATCGGCGTCATCAACAACGGGATGAACCTGTTGAACGTCCCGTCCTTCTACCAGCAGATCGTGAAGGGGGGTGTGATCCTGGGCGCGCTGCTCATCGAACGCGTCGTCTCGACCCGCCGTTCCTGACCACCCCACTCACCCCTCGGAGGAAACCATGCGCACATTCGCCCTCACGCTCGCGCTCGTACTCGGCACCAGCGCGTTCGGCCAGACCATCGGCCTCTCGGTCTCGACCCTCAACAACCCCTTCTTCGTGACGCTGCGCGACGGCGCGCAGGCGATGGCCGACCAGTTCGGGTTCGAGCTGCTCGTCACCGACGCGCAGGACAGCGTCAGCACCCAGATCAGCGACATCGAGGACCTCATCCAGCGCGGCGTCCAGGTGCTCATCGTGAACCCGACCGACTCCGACGCGGTCGTACCGGCCGTCCTGGCCGCCAACGCCGCCGGCGTGCCGGTGATCGCCGTCGACCGCGGCGTCGGCGCCGCGGCCCAGCTCGCGTACTACATCGTCTCCGACAACGTCGCCGGCGGCGCGGCCGCGGGCGAGTACATCTGCGAGAGGATCGGCGGCACCGGTTCCGTCGTCGAGCTCGAAGGCATCCCCGGCGTCAGCGCCACCCGTGAACGCGGCCAGGGCTTCAACGAGGCCATCGCTGCGAGCTGCCCGGACGTCACCGTCGTCGCCCGCCAGACCGCCAACTTCAACCGCTCCGAGGGCCTGACGGTCATGGAGAACATCCTCACCGCGCAGCCCGAGATCGATGCGGTCTTCGCCCACAACGACGAGATGGCGCTCGGCGCCCTGCAGGCCGTCGAAGCCTCGGGCCGCGACATCCTGGTCGTCGGCTTCGACGCCACCGACGACGCCGTGCAGGCCGTCAACGACTGCCGCATGGGCGCCACCGTGGCGCAGCTGCCGGCGCAACTGGGCGCGCAGGCCGTCGAGGCCGCCCAGACGATCCTGACCGACGGCGCGCCCGCGAGCGTCGTGAACGTCGCCGTCGCGCTCGAGCTCGTCATCAACCCCGACTGCGACTGACCGACCCAACGTTGCTGCGCCGGTGGGTGGCCCTCGGCCACCCACCGGCCCTTCGAGAAAGCGAGGGCCCGCACTCGTGGCCAACGTCTTGATCGTCGGCGAGTCGTGGATGAGCCAGTCCCAGCACCTCAAGGGTTGGGACTTCTTCAGTTCGGCGACGTACCACACGGGGCACCGGGAGCTCCAGGCCGCGCTGGAGGCCGCGGGCCACCGCGTCGCGCACATGCCGTCGCATGCCGCGGCGACCGACTTCCCCTTCGAGCTGACCGGGCTGCGCGCGTACGACGTGGTGATCCTCTCCGACGTCGGCGCGAACACGCTCCTGCTCCACGCGGACACGTGGATCCACGGCCGGACCACGCCCAACCGCCTTCGGCTGATCGCCTCGTTCGTCGAGGCCGGCGGCGGCCTGCTCATGGCGGGCGGGTACTTCAGCTTCCAGGGCATCCACGGGGCGGCGCGCTTCCGGCGCACGCCGGTCGAAGCCGTGCTCCCGGTGACCATGCTGAGCGTCGACGACCGCGTCGAGGAACCCGAGGGCTTCGAGGTTCGTCTCGACGCCCCGGACCACACCCTGGTCGCCGACCTCGCGACCCCATGGCCCCCGCTCCTGGGCCTCAACGAGGTCGTCGTGCGGCCCGAGGCGACGCTCGTCGCCAGCGCCGGTGGGTATCCGCTGCTGGTGCTCGGCCATCACGGGTCCGGTCGCAGCGCGGCCTGGACCTCCGACATCGGCCCGCACTGGTGTTCGCCCGAGTTCGTCGCCTGGGACGGCTACGCGCGTCTGTGGCCCCGCCTGGTGGCGTGGCTGGCGGACGAAACGCACCCGGAGGTGGGAGCATGAAGAAGACGGGCGTCCTGCACGCTGAGCTCTCACGCGTCATC
>JARGGE010000015.1 GCA_029210865.1 Trueperaceae bacterium | reverse complement strand
CCGACGGCGATGTATAGGGAGTGCAGCCGGTAAAGTTCATAGCCTGGAACGAACTGACGGCGACGATCCAGAGCAGCAGTGCGATCTGCTCAACAGGCGCCGGCGGCGCGGCCGCACTCAGCACAAGAGCCGTGCCGGCGAGCAGGCCGGGCCATAGGCCCTTGATCCAGAATTGCCGGCCGGGCAGCCAGGGCAGCAGGATCGGCACCAGGGCCGAGCCCCCGGCCGCCGTGCTCGCCGCCTGGCTCGTCGACGATCCCGGCGCCCTCCTCGCGCTCGACGCGCCGCTCGGTTGGCCGGCCGACCTCGGCGACGCGCTCGTCGGCCACCGCGCCGGCGACCCGATCGACGCCCCGTCCGAACGCCTCTTCGCCCGCGCCACCGACCACGAGGTGCACGCGCGCCACGGCCGGATGCCGCTCGAGGTCGGCGCCGGTTGGATCGCGCGCACCGCCCGCGCGACGCTCGGCCTGCTCGACGAGGTCCGGGGCGCCACCGGCCAGCCCATCCCGCTCGCCTGGAGCCCGGAGACGCTCCACGCGGCCGCCGCCATCGAGGTCTACCCCGCCGCCACGCTGATCGCCCACGGGCACGCGCTCGCGGGCTACAAGGTGCCGGGCAGCCCCGGGCGCGCCGCGGTCGTGAAGACCTGGCCCGACGCGCTGGTCGTCCCGCCATCGCTCGACCTCGTCGCGCTGAACGCCGACGCCTTCGACGCCATCGTGTGCGTCCTGGCCGGCGCCGACTTCCTCGCCGGCGCCGCGCGGGGTCCCGATGACCTCGAGCTGGCCCGGCGCGAAGGGTGGATCTGGGTGCGGGGGTGACACCACAGCCCCGCGCTCCGCGCGCACTCCTTACCTCAGAGAATCGAGGTAAGGAGTGCGCCGGTTCGCGACCATGACCAGCAAGGGGCAGATCACCATCCCGGTCGAGGTGCGCAAGCAGCTCGGCCTCGGGCGGGGCGACCGCGTCGAGTTCACCCTCGAGGACGGGGCCGCCGTCCTGCGCCCGCTGCCCCCCGAGCCCAACCCCTTCGGCGCGTACGCCGGCGCGCTCGGCACCCTCGCCGACGAGGCCGCCGTGGCCGCGTGGCTCCGCGACCTGCGCGACGACGACGGATGACGCGGACCGCGATCGACAGCAACGTGATCGTGGCCCTGTGGTCGCGCGAACCGATGGCGACGCGCATGGCGCAGCTGCTCCGAGCCGCTCGGGCGGCCGGACCGCTCGCCGTGGCGGCGCCCGTCTGGGCGGAGCTCCACGCCGCGCCCGGCGCCACCCCCGAGTTCGTCGCCCGCTTCCTGGCCGACACCGAGATCGCGGTCGACTTCCACCTCGACGAACCCGTCTGGCGCCACGCGGCCCAGGCCTTCGCGGCCTACGCCGATCGTCGGCGCGCGTCGGGCGGCGGCCACCCCCAGCGCCTCCTCGTCGACTTCGTCGTCGGCGCGCACGCCGTGAAACGCGCCGACCGCCTCCTCACCCTCGACCCGGATCGGTACCGATCGGCGTTCGCGGACCTCCGCATCGAACCGAGTCGCGACCTCCACCCGGATCGACGCGCGCGATAGCATCGAAGTGAGGCCAGAACCCATGATCCGTCTCGAAGCCCGCAAGATCGGTGATGCGCTCGTCGTCGTGCTCCCGCAGGAGGCCATCCACGCACTGGATGCCGTCGAAGGCGGCACGCTCCACCTGACGGCGGCTCCCGGCGGTGGCTGCGGTGGCTACCTGCCGTCGTCAGCCGACGCCGACCTCGAGCGCACGACGCAGATCGTCGAGGACATCGCCGAGCGGTACCGCGACACGCTCGAGGATCTCGCGAAGTGACCGTCAGCGCTGGTCCTGACGCGATGACCCACCCGGCCGCCCACCGCCTCCCCTACGACGTCGAACGCCTCGCCCTCCCCGACGGCCGCGCGGTCGGCACCGCCGGGCATGCCAGCGCCCAGGCGTACCTGATCGCGCGGCTCGCCGAGCTCGACCTCGAGCCCTACGGCGACGCCTTCGCCCTCCCCTACGCCGCCGGCGACCGGCGCTTCGCCAACCTGGTCGGCGTCGCCCCGGGCCTCGACCGCGGCGCCGCGCCGGTGCTGATCGCCGCGCACCACGACACCGTGCCCGGCACCCCCGGCGCCGACGACAACGCGGCGGCGGTGGCGATCGCCCTCGAGGTCGGCGCCCGGCTGCGCGCGCGCCCCGCGGCCCGCGGCGTGCTGATCGCGCTCTTCGACGCCGAGGAACCGCCCTACTTCCACACGTCCCGGATGGGCTCGACCTACTGGCACGCCCACCAGCGCCGCGGACCCGTCCACGCGGCCGTGGTGCTCGACCTGGTGGGGCACGCCGTGCCCATCCCCGGCCTCGAGGACTTGCTCGCCGTCACCGGCATGGAGAGCGACCCGGGGCTCGAGAACGTCGTGAGCCGCACGGCGGGCGCACTGCCCGCCGACCACGCGCTGCAGCTGGTCACCGCGCTGAACCGCTACGTCGGCGACCTGTCCGACCACCACGTCTTCTGCATGAACGAGGTCCCCTACCTGTTCCTCTCCTGCGGACGCTGGACCCACTACCACGCGCCCACCGACGTCCCCGACGTGCTCGACTACCCCAAGATGGCGCGCGTCGCCGACGTCACGGAGGCGCTCGTGCGCGGCGCCGCCGAGCGCGACATGACGGGCCCCTGGGAGGGCTACGATACGATGACCACCGACGTCGCGACCATGAACGCCGCGCTCGAACCGCTGCTCGCGCGCTACGGGCTCGAGGTGCGCGACCGGGCGGGCATCGAGCGGGTGGTGCGGCTGTTGGCGGGGTCCCTAGGGCTGTAGGGAGCGGCGGGCCCGGGCCGCGTGCCTAGCCCTACTGGTCAGCCGCCTCGAATGCCCGTATCGCCCCAGGGCGAGAGCCTGCACGATCGACCGATGAGCCCGTTGGCCGCGCGCCCTTGCCAAGAGCCTGCACCTAGTCGTAGGACGCTTCACGCGAACGGCGAGACGGTCGCGCCTGGCAGGGGGCGCCTCCGGCCCTCGACGATCCGGCGATGCTATCGCACCAAGTGCTATGCTTCCGCTGCGGGTTCGCGCTCGTGACGCGGTCGTTCACGACCAAAGCCTTCGCCCGCTTCGCATGACGCGAAGGCCTTTCGGATGGACGCCTGCGCGACGCCGTCGGCGCGATGGCACGCGGCTTGATCCATGCGCACCTCGGTAGCGGCGTGTTCGAGCAGCGCATCGCGCAGGAGGGCCAAGGACGTTCAGCTGCGTACCGAACGATCGTCGCGTTTCGCCGGGCATCGCGTGCGGTCTTCGTCGACGGCTACGCGAAGAGCGACCAAGCGGCCTTCGGCCCACGCGAACCCGTCGCGTTCCGGATCCTTGCCGCGCGCTTGCTGGCGATGGCCGCATCCGGCATCGATCGCGCGGTCGAGTCGGGCGCCCTCGAGGAGATGCGATGACGAGCACCAAACAGACCTACGCCAGCGACGCGCTGGCCGCGATCCACGCGACCGCGACGGACCTTCACGCGGCGGCGCTCAAGGACACGCGCACGATGCATCGGTTCGATGAACTGTGCCTGACCGCGGTCGAGGACTTCACGCCCGACCAGATCCGCACGCTGCGGCTGCGGGAACGAGCGAGCCAGGCCGTCTTCGCCCGGTACCTCAACGTCACGCCGAGCACCGTCAGCCAGTGGGAGCGGGGCGAGAAGCGACCGCGCGGCGCCTCGGCCAAGCTGCTCGCGCTCGTGGCGAAGAACGGGCTCCAGTCGATCGCCTGAGCCCCATGGCGCGGCCGGTCGATCGCGCGGGTCCCGACTCGAAGATGCAAGCCGCTCGATCACGGCCGCGCCCGTCGAGCCAGTCCTCACCCCAACGCCGCCCCCAGCCCGTTGAGCACCATCTGCACCGCGATCATGATCAAGAGCATCCCCATGAGCCGGGCGATCGCCTGCAGGCCGCGCTCGCGCAGCAGGCGGTAGAGGGCGGGCGCGGCCAGCAGCACGGCGGCCGTGATCGCCCAAGCGACGAACACCGCGAGCGCCCAATGCCCCATCTGGGACGGCGCGGTGCGCGCCATCAGGATGACCGTGGCCATCGCCGACGGCCCCGCGATCAGCGGGATCGCCAGCGGCACCAGGAAGGGCTCCCCCTCGGGCTGGTGGCCCATCAGGCCCTCGGGCCGCGGGAAGATCAGGCGCAGACCGATAATCCCCAGGACGATGCCGCCGGCGATCGTCACCGACTCGGACTGCAGCCCCAAGAAGTCGAGGATCGCCTGGCCGGCGAAGAGGAACGTCATCAGGATGAGCAGCGCGAAGACGAGCTCGCGCGCGATGACGAACCGGCGCCGCCGGGGGTCGACGCCCTTGAGCAGCGTGAGCACCATCGGCACGTTGCCGAAGGGGTCCATCACGAACAGCAGGACGGTGGCGGCCGACCAGATGCTGGCACCGAACTCCATGGCGGACCTACCTCCCCCGGGGCGCGGTCGATCGCCGCGCGGTCAGGCGCGTCGCGGCCGCGGTCAGGCGCGTCGCGGCCGCGGTCAGGTGCTCGTCGGGCTCGGCGCGTAGCGCCGCACGGCCTCGCGGTCGATCGTGAAGGGGCGCCCGTCCGCGTCGAAGGGCGAGCGGAAGTCGAACGCCCGCGCGCTCGGCCCCGCCGCCGCGAGCTCCTCGTGCCGTGCGGCGGCCTCCATCCACGTCGGCACGTGCCCCTCGTCGATCCACCAGGCCACGTGGCTCGGCGCGTCGGCCTCGACGAACCACTCGTGGCGGACGCGCAAGGAGGCACCGTGGATGCCCCGGTACGAGAAGGCGAAGGCGGACTCGGCGTCGCGCCAGACCGAGCAGGTGTGCGCGAGCCGGTCCCCGATCTCCGGACCGGCGAACGCCGGCGGGACGACCTGTGGCCCGCCGTCCAACGCGCCCCGCTCGACCGCGCCGATCCGCGCCACGTAGCCCGGGCTCGTGGCCGCGGTCGCGAAGGTCTCGTCGATCCGGTCCTCGAAGCCGCGGACGAGCGGATCGCCCCAAGGGGCTCAGAGGAGCCCGATCGTCATCAATGCGATGTGGACCATGCGGCGCCCCTTTCGCACGCGGGCGAGCCGCGCGACACACCGGATCGACCGGCTTCGTTCCGAATCGTCGAAGGCTAGCATGCGCGGTCCGCGCGGCGCCTCAGGTCGGCGCCACGTACGCCCGATGCCGCGCCGCGAAGCCCTTCGAGGGCTCGGCCGCGAGCCACGCCAGGCGCGGCAGGGCCTCGGCCCGCAGCGCCGATCCGACCGCCCACGACGCCGCCCGGAGGCGCTCGAGCACGGCCTCCGGGACGCCCTCCACGCCCGCAGCGAGGCGCTCGCGAAGCACGACCTGGTCGTGGTCGTCGCCCAGCAGCGCGCAGACGGCCTCGACCTCGGTCACCCACGGCCCCACCAGCGCCGGCGCCACCGCGCGGTACGCCCGCACCGCCAAGCCGAGCCGCTTCCATGCCGCGCGCGCCGCGTGCACCCGCTCGTCGTCGTCGGGCGAGGCGAGCGCCGCGCGCGCGGTGCGACGGGCCGAGCGGTGGAGCCGGCGCAACCCCCGCGCCCAGGCGGCCGCCGACGGGGCGGGTCGCTCGGTGGTGCGCAGGAGTGCGCGCAGCACCTCGAGGTCGGCCGTCGCCGCATCGAGCGCCGCGGAGGCTGCGGGCCGCTCGGGTCCACCCGCCTCCGCACCGCATGCGCGCGCGACCGCCGCCCAGGCGTCCGCGTCCAGGTCGGCGTCCGTCCCGACGTGCGCGCGCACCGCGTCGAGAGCCGCGCGCGCCGCCGCCGCATCGCGCAGCGGCGCCAACGCGCGGCCGGCGTCGCGCGCGCGCCGGTCGAGCTCGTCCGCCACGGCCGCCCCCAGCGCCGGCGCCAGGAGCCGAGCGAAGGCGCGCGCTCGCTTGAGGGCCTTGCGGGCCTCGTGGACCGCGCGGTCGACCCGCGCCCCGCTCGCGTCCGGAGTACCGAGCGGCGCCGCCGCGTCCGGGTTGGTGGCCCGCGCCGTCACCACCTGGCGACGGGCGGCCGCCACGTGCCGTCGCAAGGCGCGCCAGCCGTGGCGCACGGGGTCCTCGACCCCGCGCCCGCGCCCCGCGACGGCGCTCGGCGTCACGGGAGGTCCTCCGCCCAGGCTCCCAGCGCGGCCAGGTTCGCCGTCTTCTTGTGCTGGTGGCGGTGCATGCGGCGCAGCACGTCGGCGAGCGTGCCGACCGCGTACTCCGCGTACGGTCCCTTGTTGAGCAGCACCCCCTCGGCCCGCTCTGCCATCGCCGCGTCGGTGACCTCCGCGCGCGTCGGCATGCCGTGCTTCGCCACCCCCTCGAGCACCTGGGTCGCCCAGATCGCCGGCACGTGGGCGGCCTCGCAGATCCACAGCAGCTCCTCCTGCACCTCCGCGAGGCGCTCGAAGCCGAGCTCCACCGCCAGGTCGCCGCGGGCGATCATCACGGCGGCCGGGCCGCGCCGCAGGGCGGCGACGATCAACGAGGGCAGCGCGCGCACGGCGAGCCGCGTCTCGATCTTGAGCACCACCGTGGGTCGCCGCGCCGGCGCGAGCGCCTCGATGGCGTCGTGCAGGGCGTCCACCTCGCCCGCCCGCTGAACGAACGAGAAGCCGAGCGCATCGGCGATCGACACGGCCGTGGGCAGCGCGGCCAGGTCGTCGTCGGTCGGCACGACCTCGTCGATGACCGTGTCGGGGAAGTTCACCCCCTTGCCCACCCGCACCCGCTGACCGCGGCGCAGCACGTGCGTGACGCGCACGAGCACCGCCACCTGGGGCGCGCCGGCGAGCGCCCCGTCGCCGTGCGGCACGGCGAACTCGAGGCGCTCCACCCGTCCGCCCAAGCGGCCGTCGTCGAACCACACCTGGTCGTCGACGCGCACGTCCGCGAGCAGGCGCGGGAGCGTGAGGGCGACGGTGGGTGCGCCGAGGTCGTCGACCGGCCGCCAGCCCGTCGCGGCCAACCAGAGCGCGTCGCCGACGCGCTGCTTCCCGTCGGGCGCGCCCTCCGCGACGCGCACCTTGGGCCCGGCCAGGTCCACCTCCACGAACACCGAGCGGCCCTGCTGCGCTGCGGCTGCGCGGGCGTGCGCCGCCATGGCGGTCCAGGCCTCGGGGCCGTCGTGGGCCGCGTTGATGCGGACGCCGTCGGCGCCCGCGCGCAGCAGGCGCGCCACCAGCTCGGGGTCGTCGGCGGCCTCGGACGGCAGCGTCGCGATCACCCGCACCCGTCGGTCGCTCGGTTGCGGCCCCAGGGCCTCGAGCGCCCGCTCGTGGAGCAGGCGGTCCCCTCGCCATACCGCGTCCGCGTCCGGCCGCGGCGGTGCATCGGTGCGTCCGGCGAGCACGCCCAGCGTCGCCGCGACGGCGTCGAGCTGGGTCCGCACCCGCGCCTCCGAGCGACCGAGCGACGACAGGCCGAGCTCGACCAGCGCCCGCTGCAGGTCGGCGAGGTGGCGCCGCCGCAGCGCCAGGTACCGCGCCAGGTTCTCGGCGCTGGCGCGCACGTGCGGTTCCGCGTCGGCGACGCCCCAGGCGGCGAGGCGGCGGCCGGCCTCCTGTTCGACGTCGTGACGAAGCTCCAGGACGGCGTCCAGGAGGGCGTTCGGGTCGTGGTCGGGCGGATGGTTCATGGCGTTTGGTACACCGGCTCCGTCATGGTCAGGTCAGCGCGCGGGGTGCGCCTGGGTCGCTCCGCCGCGCCGGCTCCGCGCCGGCTCCGCCGTGCCCCAGCGACCTGCGAAGCTTCGCGCCGCTGACCGGCGCCTGACGCCGCCTCCGTACCCTCCCAGTATGCGCGTCAGCGCCATCGTTCCCACGCTACGGCGCCCCCACGGGCTGCGCCACGCGCTCGCCTCGCTGCGGGCGCAGCGCCACCCCGACTGGGAGGCGATCGTCGTCGACGACGGCGACGGGGAAGGGATCGCGGCGGCGCGCGACTGGGGCGACCCGCGCGTCCTCGCCTTCCGGAACCCCGGCCAGGGCCAAGTGGACGCCCGCAACTGGGCGATCGAAGCGGCCCGCGGCGAGGTCGTGCTCTGGCTCGACGACGACGACTGGCTCGAGGACCCCGACCACCTGGGCCTGGTCGTCGCCGCGCTCGCCCAGGGCCCCGCGCTCGTGACCCGTGGCGGCTGGCTGGTCGACGTCGAGGACGGCGACCCCGCGGTGCCGGTCGAACGCGGCCGTCGCCCGTTCGACCGGCCGGTCGACGCCGCGACGCTGCGGCACGACAACACCGTGCTCACGGCCGGCCTCGCCTACCCCAAGGCGCTGCACGAGGCGCTCGGACCCCTCGATCGCGAGCTCGACGGCTACTGCGATTGGGACTGGCACCTGCGGGTGGTGGGGGCCGGCGTCCCCATCGTGCGGCTGCCGGGGCTGGGCGTCGCGTACCGCCAGCACGCGGGCAACCGCTCGCGCCACGTCACCGCCGACCGGCGCGCGCGCTTCGCGCGGCTCACGGGGAAGCACGGCCTCGAGGCGGTACTCAAGCACCACGCGGCCGTGGCCGCCGAGCACGCCGCGGTGGGCACGGCGCCTCGGGCGATCCAGACCGCCTGACCCCGCCGCTCAACCCGCCGTGCCGTGCGCCCCCTGCCCCATCAGCTCCTCGAGCTGGAACGCGTGCCGCATCGGGTGCGCCAGCGCGTGCTCGAGCATCGCGTCGATGCTGTACGGCGTCCCCCAGGTCGACATGTGCACCTCGTCGAAGCGCTCGGGAGGCACGTCGCGCAGGGGCGTCCGCCAGCGCTCCAGCACGTGCTCGAGGTACGCCTCGGCCTGCTCGTCGATCGCCTCGACGCTCGGCGTCGGGTCGATGCCGGGGTCGGGCAGCCCCAGCACCTTCGTCATCCAGCGCATGTAGCCGCCGGCCGCCCCCAGCGCGTGGCGCAGCAGCGAGTCAAGCGACGCGTAGTCGCGGTCGTCGGTGGCGGGCAACGCCACCCCCCACGCCTGGGCGCGCCGGTAGGTGGTCAGGAAGGCGCGCAGCTCGCGTTCGTGGAGCAGCACCAGAGCGCGCGCGCCGCGGTAGCGGTAGCCCTCGAGGTCCGTCATGGTGCTGCGACGGTAGGCCCCGCCGGTGGCCGGCGTCAAGGCGGGATCGGCCATCGGAACGGCCGCGGTGAGCTTCAGGTGATCGCCGAGCGCACCCGCGCCGACACCCACTCGCTCACGAGCACCATCGCGAAGATGGCCACGAGGATCACGCTGGCGTCCGCCCAGCGCAGCGAGTTGATCGAGGCGTTGAGCTGCAGGCCGATGCCGCCGGCCCCGACCAGACCCAAGAAGGTCGCCTCCCGGATGTTGATGTCCCAGCGGAAGACGCTGATGCCCGCGAAGGCCGGCAGTACCTGCGGGACGATGCCGTAGACGATCGTCTCGCCGGGGCCCGCACCAGTGGACCGGATCGCCTCGATCGGCTTCGGGTCGGTCTCCTCGATCGCCTCGTTCAGGAGCTTCGCGATGAAGCCGACCGAACGCAGCGCGATCGCGAGGATGCCGGCGAAGACGCCCGGGCCCACCAGGAACACGAGGACCAGCGCCCACACGAGTGAGTGGATCGACCGCGACGCGACGATCACGACCAGCGCGAACGCCCGCACCGACTGGTGGGGCGTCGTGGTGCGCGCCGCGAGCAGCGCGACCGGCGCGGCCAGGGCCACCCCGGCGAGGGTGCCGATGGTAGCGATGTTGAGCGTGTCCCACAGCGGGCGCAGGAGGGCCTCGGCGTACGCCCAGCGCGGCGGCAGCATCCGCTCGAACAGGTTCAGCGCCTGCTCGGGTGCGTCCTGGACGAAGATCCAGATGGTCTGCCGGGCGATCAGCTCCCAGCTCCAGAGCACCAGCCCGAGGAGCGCCACCCCGACCGTGAAGGCGAGCGCGCTCGTGCGCGCGGAGGTGCGCTGCCACGCCCGACGCCCGGCGACGGTGCGGACGGGCATCACCGCACCGCCGATCGCACGTAGCCGGAGAGGTACTCGAGCACGAGGACGATGGCGATCACGAGGATCAGGATCGCGCCGGCGCTGTCGAAGTCGTAGCGCGACATCGCCGTGGTCAGGGTGGCGCCGACGCCGCCCGCCCCGACGATGCCGAGGATCGTCGACTCGCGGAAGTTGATGTCGAGCCGGTACACCGAGAGGCCCACGAAGCGCGGCATCACCTGCGGCACCACGGCGAAGGCGACCACCTGCCACCAGGTGGCGCCCGTCGCGCGCATGGCCTCGAGCTGCCCATCGTCGATGTCCTCGATGTCCTCGGCGAGGAGCTTGGCGACGAAGCCGACCGAGGCGAAGGTGAGCGTCAGCAGACCGGCGAACGGGCCGAAGCCCATCATGACCACGAAGACGATCGCGACGATCACCTCCGGGAAGGTGCGCGACAGCGTGATGTAGGCGCGGGTGGCGAGGTAGAGCGGCAGCGGGGCGAGGTTGCGGGCGGCCCCGAGGCTCACCGGGATCGCGATCAAGACCCCGGCGACCGTCGCGACGAGGCTCATCGTTACGCTCTCGAGGATGCCGATGCGGCTGTCGCTCCAGCGGCTGGCGAAGTCGGGCCGAAGGAACTGGCCGAGCAGCCGACCGCTGCGCTCGATGCCCTCGGCGACGCGGACCCAGTTCACGTCCACCGTCGCGACCACCGCCGCGAGGTACGCGAGCACCAGCAGCCGCACCAGCCACCTCGCGGTGCGATTGGCGATGAGCGGGCGCGGCGCCCACCGTCTCTGACCTTCGGCGCGCGTGGCCGCGGTCACGCGGCGACCTCGCTCGGCTCCGCGGCGTCGCTCGCGTCGACGTCGACCTCGGGCCGCTCGTCCCAGTCCTCGTCGCCGTAGATGTCGGTCAGGCGGGCAGCGTCGAGCGCCGCGGGGGGACCGTCGAACACGACCTGGCCCTCACGCAACCCGACGATGCGCGGCACGAAGCGCTTGGCCAGGGCCACGTCGTGGATGTTGATGATCGTCGCGACGCGCCGCTCCTGGGCGAGCTCGGTGATCAGCCGCATGATCTGGCGGCTGGTCTTGGGGTCGAGGCTCGCCGTCGGCTCGTCGACCAGCAGGAGCTTGGGCGCCTGCATGAGCGCCCGGGCGATGCCGACGCGCTGCCGCTGGCCGCCCGAGAGCGCGTCCGCGCGCTTGTCCTCGAAGCCGGTGAGGCCGACGCGGTCGAGCAGGTCGAAGGCCAGGTCGACGTCGGCTTGCGGGAAGCGGCGCAGGGTGCTGCGCCAGAAGCCGACGTAGCCCAGTCGCCCCGACAGGACGTTCTCCATGACGCTGAGGCGCTCGACCAGCGCGAACTCCTGGAAGATCATCCCGATCTGCCGGCGTGCGCGGCGCAGCGACCGCGGGTGGAGGCGCGTGAGGTCCTCGCCGTCGAGCTCGATGCGGCCTTCGGTCGGTTCGACCAACCGGTTGACGCAGCGGATCAGCGTGCTCTTGCCCGCGCCCGACGGCCCGATGAGCGCCATCACCTGGCCCTCGGGCACCGTCAGGTCGACGCCGCGGAGCGCTCGGTCGCCGGTCGGGTAACGCTTGACGAGTCCTTGGATCTCCAGCATGCCTTCCTCGGTCGATGCGTGGGGGCGGGTACGAGCGCGCGTCCGGCCCGCACGGAGCGGGTCGGACGCGCCGACGGATCGGGCCAGTTACTCGTAGACGACGCCGTTGGCCTCGTCGATCTGCCGGATGACCGCCCAGTACTCGAGGTACGTGATCGGGATGAACTGCGCCTCGCCGCTCTGGCTGAACTCGGCCTCGAGCGCGCTGCCGGCCCACTCGAAGCTGGAGAACGCTTCCTGGACCTTGGCGGCCAGCTCGGGGTCGAGGTCGAAGACGGTGCCGTACGCGGTGGTCGGGAAGGTCTGCGAGGAGTAGATCACGCGGACGTCGGCCGGGTCGAAGACCTCGCGCTCGATCATGCGCGTCTTGACCGAGTTCGCGATGGCGGCAGCCTCGTAGTCCTTGTTGGCGACGCCGAGGATCGAGGCGTCGTGACCGCCGGAGAAGCTGGTCGTGAAGTCGCGTTCCGCGACCAGGCCGAACTCGCTCTCGAGGAGGGCGCTGGGCGCCTTGAAGCCCGAGTTCGACGTGGGCGCGGTGAAGGCGACGGCGCGCCCGGCGAGGTCTGCCGGCGACTCGATGTCGCTGTCGGCCGGCACGATGATCTCCATCTCGTAGCCGAACGACCCGTCGGCGGCGGCCATCATCGCGAACGGGCGGAAGCCGGCGGTGTTGACCGCGAACGGCACGCTGCCCGTGTTGAACCCGGCGACGTGCAGGCGTCCGGCGCGCATCGCCTCGAGCTGCGCGGCGTTGGAGTCGACGGCGAAGAACTGCACCGACTTGCCGGTCACCGCCTCCATGTGCTCGATGAAGCCGGCCCACACGTCGCGGTAGACGGCCGGGTCCTCGACGGGGGTGTACGCGAAGATCAGCGTGTCGGGGTCGACGAAGTCGGCCGGGTCGGTGGGGACGTCGGCGAGCAGGTCGCCGTCGACGTCGCAGAAGCGGTCGGCGAGGGTGCCGCGCGGGCAGTCCGCCTGGGCCGTGCCGAAGCCGAGGGTGGCGAGCGCGGCGATCGCGAGGAGCAGGGTGCGCAGACGGTTCTTCATGGTGACCTCCGATGCGGGGTGGGCGACCGCCGCTGGAACGACCGCCGGCTCTCCCCGAAGCTACGGGCCGCATGTCAGCGACCGGTCAGAAGAGCGGATGCGCCCGAGCGCCGACCGGCCCCCAGCCCACGGTTCCTCATCCACGGACGCCGTACACCTGCTCCATGCATCGACGCCTCCTCGCTGCGATCGCCCTCGCGCTGCTCGGCACGGCCTGGGCGCACGCGCCGCTCTTCCCGGCGGCGGGCGAGCCGGTGCAGGTAGCCGCACCGGTGGTGTCGAAGGCGTACTACGTCCAATCGCTCCCGCGCGAGGCCTGGACCTTCCACGTCGACCCGGTCGACCGCGCCGTCCCCGTGCAGGTGCTGGTGCTCGACGACGACGCCGGCCGAGCCGCGCGGGTGACGGCGACCGTCGACTGCGGCGGCGGTCCGGAGCCGATCCGTGCGGTGGACGTCCCCTTCTACGAGCCCTTCTCGCGCCTCCACCACCGCATCGTGGCCGCCGGCGGGCTCCGCCCCAGCGACGCGGTCTGCGTCCTCCGCGTCGTCCAGACCGCGGGCGCCGGCGTGCCCACCACCGTGGTGGTGGGCGACGAGGAGCGCTTCTCGGTCGCCGACGTCCTCGGGCTGCTCGACCTGCCGCGCAAGCTCGAGCGCTGGCAGGCGGGGTACTGAGCGGGGGAACGGAGCCGGCCAGGCGGGCGAGCCACGGTGGCACGCCCGGGTGCCCATCCGCGAGACGTGCTACGATGTGCACATGTGTGCACGTACACCCAAGCCCCGCTCCACCGCCCGCGGCCTCCGTCTGCCCAGCGCGCTCGCCGAGGCCGTCCAGCGCGAAGCGGACCTTCGCGGCAGCACCTGGTCCGCGCTGACGACCGAGTTGCTCGACGAAGCGCTCCGGCAACGCCGCGCCCCGGGCGTGGCCTTCGTCGACGGCGCCACGGGTCGCCGTGCCGTCGTCGCCGGCACGGCGCTCGAGGTCTGGGAGGTCGTGGCTGCTTGGAAGGACGCGGACGAGGACCTCGCCCGAACGACCGAAGCGTTCCCCTGGTTGACCGAGCTCCAGGTGAGGGCAGCGATCGGCTACTACCTGCTGTACCTGGACGACGTCGACCGCCGCCTCGCCCGCGAAGAGGCTTGGACCGCCGAACGGTTGCGACGCGAGTTGCCGTTCGCGGTACCGCGGCCCACCTGAACCGTGCCGAACGACGTGCGCTTCCTGCTCGACGAAGACCTGCCACCGAAGGTCGCCGCCATCGCGCGATCGCTCGGGCTCGACGTCGTCAGCGTGCACGACATCGGACGCACCGGGTTCTCGGACGAGGACCAGCTCCGCTTCGCCGCGTCCGAAGCGCGCGTCCTGGTCACCCGGAACCGCGACGACTTCATCGCGCTCACGCACCGAGCGTTCGCCACGAACGTGCCGCACCACGGCGTGCTGCTCGTACCGCGCAGCGCGCCCAACACCCACCCGGAACGGATCGCGCACGCCCTCGCCGCGTGGGCCGCGAGGTACGCGGGCCACCATCCGGGCGTCGGGTTCGTCGACTTCCCGTGAGCGACGCCCGTCAGCCCCCGTCTCGCCGCACGGCTCCCCGGTGCCCACGACCGCGGCCCCGTCTTGCGCGTCGATCGGGAACGTGCCGTCGCCGTGGCCGAGGCGGATGCGCAGGCGGACCCTCCCCGGGTGCCCGGACGCTCGAGCGGGCCGACCGCGGCCCGGCGACCCCCGCGCGCTTGCGTGCAAATGTCATGACGTTATAGCCTCCCCCCATCGACCGGCCGAGCGACGCGCCACCGCGCGTCCAGACGCAGGCGCGCCCCACTCGGGCGCCGACCGGGGGGAGCCATGCCGGACCGTGAACGCCCGACCACCGACGCGACGGACCGCACCGACGCCTTCCTCGTCGCCTACGCCCCAGGGGGCCTGCCGAGCTACGAGGCGGCCGACCACGCCGTGGTCGAGCGCTCGCGACGGACGCTCGAGGACCGCGTCGCCGCCCGCGGCGGCCGCCTGATCGCCCTCGAGGCGCCCATGGTCGATCGCGCCGACGCCGAGCGCGCCGCCGCCGACCTCGCCGCCCAGGGCGTCGACCTGGTGGTGCTCCAGTCCGCCGCCTTCACGATGGGCGACGTGGTGGTCCCGTTCGTGGAGGCCGGCCTGCGGCTCTGCCTCTGGGCGCCCGACGAACCGCGGCGCCGCGGGCCGATCCCGCTCAACGGCTTCGTGGCCATGCACCTGCACGCCGGCGTGCTGCGCACGGCGCTGGCCGACCGCGCCGGGCCCTTCGGCTGGTGCTTCGGGGACGCCGGCAACCCGCTGTTCGAGGAGCGGCTCGCCCGCGTGCTCGACGCGGTCCGGATCGCGCGCCGCCTCGCCCGCGCGCGCGTCGCGCTGGTCGGCGGGGTCGCCCCGACCTTCCTGAACGTCGCGGCCGACCCCGGCGCCGTCGCCCGACGGACCGGCGCGCGCGTCGTCGACGAGGACCTCGGGCCCGTGATCGAATCCGCGATCGCCTGGCGCGACGGCGTCCCGGCCGGCGGCGATCCCGAGCGCATGGCGCGGGCGATCGCCGACGTGACCGCGGCCGCCCGCGGCCGCGTCGAGCTGCCCGACGCCGACCTGCGGGCCAACGTCGCCGTCTACCTGGCGCTCGCCGACCTGGCGCGCACCGGCGGCTACGACGCGCTCGCCGTGCGCGACTGGCCCGAGTTCCAGGCGCGGATGGGGCTGCACCCGGGCCTCGCGTTCAGCTGGCTCGACGAGGCGCGCGGCGTCCCGGTGGCCGCCGAGGGCGACGTCGGCGGCGCGCTCTCGATGCTGGCCGCACGGGCCGCCGCCTGGCCCGCGCCCGAGGGCGCGCCCACGCCCGAGGGCGCGCGCCCGCCCGGCGCGACGCTGCTCGACGTCAACGACGTCGACCTGGACCACGACGCGCTGCTCACCTGGCACTGCGGCGGCGGCCCGCTCGACCTCGCCGACGCGGACGGCGTGCGCTGGACCGAGCACACCACGCTGTCCCGCGGCGGCGACCCCCGCATGGGCGCGGTCGCCGACCTGCGCTTCCGCCTCGGCCCGGTGACCGTGCTCCGGGTGGGCCGCGACGGCGCCGCCTGGCTCGCGCTCGACGCCGACGTGGTCGACACGCCGCACCCTGGCTTCGACGGCAGCCGCGGTTGGCTCGGCCGCTTCCGCGGCCCCGACGGGCCGCTCACCGTGGGGGACGTCGTCCAGACGCTGCTCCACGAGGGGGTCGAGCACCACCTGGTCGTGGTCACCGGCCACCACGCGGCGTCGCTGCGCGGCGCCGCCGTCTGGATGGGCGCCCGGCTCGTGCGCCCCCGCCGCTACCGCCCCGAACCGCTGCCCCTGGAGGACGCGCCATGACCCTCGACCCCGACCCGTCCCCGTTCCTGGCCGCCGACGGCCGCAGCGTCATCGTGGCGCTCGACCACGCGCTCACCTCCGGCCACGTCGCCGGCCTGCAGCGACCGGGCGCGCTGCTGGCCGACCTCGCCGCCGCCGGGGCCGATGCCGTCATCGCCGCCCCCGGCAGCGCGCGGCTGGCGCGCGCGGTGGCGCCCCAGCTACCGGTGCTCATGACCGTCGACTACTACGGCACCGACACCACCCCGGGCGAGGCCGGCGCGCTCGAGCAGCACGCGCTGCTCTTCTCGGCGGCGCACGCCAAGGCGCTCGGCGCGCGTGGCCTCAAGTGCCTGTGGGTGCACGGCCGCCGCGACCCCGACGCCCAGCTCGCGGCGCTGCGCGCGACCGCGGGGCTGCTCGACGAGGCGCGCGCGCTCGCGCTACCGGTGATGGTCGAGGCCGTCCTGTGGGGCGGCGACCTCGCGCCGGCGCGCGAGCACGACGGCGCGCTCGTCGCCCACGCCGCGCGCATGGCCTTCGAGCTGGGCGCCGACCTGATCAAGGTGGCGCTGCCCGACGACGTCGGCCCGCTCGCCGACGTGGCGGCGGCGATCTCGGTGCCGATCGTGGTCATGGGCGGGCCCGTCGCCGACCCGCGCGGCCTGTTCGCGCGCATCCGCACGGTGCTCGACGCCGGGGTGCGCGGGGTCGCGCTCGGCCGCAACGTCTGGGCGGCGCGCGAACCGGTGGCGATGGTGGCGGCGCTGCGTGCGCTGGTCCACGACGGCGCCGCCCCCGAGGCCGCCTGGGCCCGCCTGCACGGGGAGGCGTGAGGATGGCGGGCGAACTGGCGGGGCGCACGGTCGTCGTCACCGGCGGCGCGTCCGGCAACGGCCGCGCCATCGCCCTCGCCTGCGCCCGCGAGGGGGCGAACGTGGTGGTGGCCGACCTGCGCGAGGACCCCCGCGAGGGGGGGCGCCCCACCCACGTCGAGGCCGCCGAGCGCCACGGCCACGGCGCCCGCTTCGTCCGCTGCAACGTGCGCGACCCCGCAAACCTCGAGGCGGCGGTCGAGGCCGCCGAGGCCTTCGGCGGCGTCGACGTCCTGGTGGCGAACGCCGGGGTGCTGCAGAAACGACCGCTGCTCGAGATCACCGAGTCCGACTACGCCTTCGTCATGGACGTCAACCTCAAGGGCGTCCTGTTCGCCGCCCAAGCCGCCGCGCGGCGGATGGTGCCGCGGCGGCGCGGCGCGATCGTCATGCTGGCGAGCATCGCCGGGCTGCGCGGCACCGGCGGCTACGCGCTCTACAACGCCTCGAAGGGGGCGGTGCGGCTGCTCACGTCCTCGCTGGCCGACGAGCTCGGCCCGAGCGGCGTCCGCGTGGTCTCGGTCTGCCCCGGCATCATCGACACCCAGATGAACGTGGTCGACGACCCGCTCATCGGGACCGAGGCCGGCGAGCGCTACCGCGACCAGATCCCGCTGCGGCGCTGGGGCCGGGTGGACGAGGTCGCCGAGGCGATCGTCTTCCTGGCGTGCGACCGCGCCTCGTACCTCACCGGGACCTCGCTGACGATCGACGGCGGGTACCTGCGCATCTGACGCATCGGCGACGCGCGCGCCCCACGTCGCCCCCATCTCCGCCGATGCCCCGGCGACCAGGAGGCACCATGGCCCTTCCCACCTTCCCGACCATCGACCCCGCCGAGCGCCGGCGCCGGCTGGCGCCGCCGACCGGCCGCCTGCGCGTCGTCATCGACACCGACGCCGCCAACGAGATCGACGATCAGTTCGCCCTCGCCTGGGCGTTCACCTCGCGCGACCGACTCGACATCGAGGGCGTCACCGCGGTGCCGTACGACTTCGGCATCTACCGCGACGACCTGATCCGCACCCGGGCGCTCCAGGACGCGGGCACCCCGCTCCCCGACGAGCTCGCGCCGCTCGCGGGTTGGGTCGACGGCCTGCGCGCCGCCGGCATGCACCCGTCCGAGGTCCCGTTCGTCGGGAGGGCCGAGGGCATGGATCGCAGCTACCAGGAGATCCTCAAGGTGGATCGGCTGATGGGCGCCGGCCTCGGCGACCGCATCGTCCGCGGCTCGCCCCGCTACCTGCCCGCCAAGGACGAGGCGGTCGAGAGCGACGCCGCGCGGCTCATCGTCGAGCGCGCGATGGCGCCCTCCGACCGGCCGCTCTACGTCGTGGCGATCGGCGCCACCACCAACATCGCCTCGGCCCTCTTGATGGAGCCGCGCATCGCCGACCGGATGGTGGTCGTGTGGACCTCCGCGTACCCCACCTGGGCGCGCATGTACAACTACTCCTTCAACCTCGAGCAGGACCTGCCGGCCTCCCAGCTCCTCTTCGAAAGCGGCGTGCCGCTCGTCTACCTGCCCGGGTACTACCTGGGTGCGCAGCTGCGGCTGTCGCTGCCCGAGATCGAGGCCTGGATCAAGGGGAAGGGGGCGATCGGCGACTACCTCCACCACCTCTACACCCGCAACCCGCTCTACCCGCAGCGCGGGATCCGCGAGGTCCCGGGGCGCAGCTGGGTGATCTGGGACCTGATCAACTTCGCCTGGTTGCTCCAACCGAACTGGGTGCCCAC
>JARGGE010000159.1 GCA_029210865.1 Trueperaceae bacterium | reverse complement strand
CGCGACCTGGAGGTGCCGCCGGGACCGTCGTTCCGGGAGCGCTGGCGCCGTGGCCTGGCCGACGAGGCGCCGCGGCCGATCGCGGCCGCGGGCGACCCGGAGCCGACGCCGTGAACCGCGAGGCCTTCCTCGCGCGCGTGCGCGCGGCGCTGCGGCGCGCGCCGGGCGATCCCGTCGCGCCGCCGCCGCCGGTGGCGGATGCCTCGCTGGTGGCCCCGTCGCCGATCGCACCGGACGAGCTCGCGGCCCGCTTCGAGGAGCGCGCGCGGGCCGCCGGCGTCCACGTGCACCGCGCGCAGGACGCCGCCGACGCGGAGGCGCTGGTGGCCCGCCTGGCGCCGACCCTCGGCGCCAGCGTCGCCGCCGACGGCAGCGCGGCGGCGCGCGCGGCCGCGAAGGCCAGCGGGCTCGCGCCCGCCGCGGCGACGGAGGCCGACGTGGGCGTCACGAGCGCCTGGGCGGGCGTCGCGGAGACCGGTACCTTCGTCCTGCACAGCAGCGACGGGCGCACGGCGGGCCTCCTGCCGCCCGTCCACGTGGCGCTGCTGGCGACCGCCGACCTCCACGCCGGGCTGACGGAGCTCTACGCGGCGGCGGGGGTGGCCGGGCTGCCGGCGGCGCTGGTGCAGGTGACCGGCCCGAGCCGCACGGCCGACATCGAGGTGAAGCTCGTGACCGGCGTGCACGGACCGGGCGAGGTGCACCTGGTGCTGATCGGCCATGAACAAGCACCCCCGCTCGGGGACCCGAGCGGGGGTGCTGGCGTGGTCGGGGCGAGAGGATTCGAACCTCCGACCCCATCGTCCCGAACGATGTGCGCTACCAGGCTGCGCTACGCCCCGACGCGAAGGCCGACTATAGCGCGCGGCCCGAGGCCGGTGCAAGGGAACGGGCTGCGCGGGCGGGGCGGCCAGGCGGTCGGATCAGTCGGGGTCGGCCGCCCCCAGCGCCGCCTCGACCGCCGCCTGCGCGGCGTCCGGCGGGAAGCCGCGGCGCGCCAGCAGCCCGTAGGCGCGGGCCCGGGCGGCCCGCACCGCCGCCGGGTCGTCGTCGGCGGCCGCGAAGCGCCAGGCGTGCTTGCGCAGCAGCGCCCGGGCTGCGACCGCCTGGTCGGCGTCGTCGTGCGGCGCCAGCGCGCCCTCGGCCACGTCCTCCGCCACGCCCTTGTGCTGGAGCTCGCGGCGCAGCGCGCGGCACCCGCGCTCGCGGGCGCGGCTGCGGACGTAGGCCTCGGCGAAGGCGCGGTCGTTCAGCAGGCCGAGCCGTTCGAGCTTCGCGACCACCGCGTCCGCGTCGGGCTCGGGCAGGCTGCGGCGGCGCAAGCGCTCGCGCACCTCGGCGGCGCTCATGGCGCGCCGCGCCAGCAGCTCCAGGGCGTAGTCCCAGGCGCGCTCGGGATCGAGCGGCGTCGGCGCGCGCAGGGCGCGGCCCCGGCTCATCGGGTGCCTCGGTCGGGCGGGGGCGCCCCCCGCGCGGTCACCGCAGCACCTCGGCCGGGCGCAGCGAGGCGGCGCGGCGGGCGGGCACGAGCGAGGCGATCACGCTGGTCGCGAAGGAGACGCCGCACACCCAGGCCACGTCCCAGACCTGCACGGCGACCGGCAGCTGGGTGATGAAGTAGAGGTCGCCGGGCAGCGGGTAGGGCTGCACCCTGAAGTACGTGGCGATGGCCAGGCCGAGGCCGGCGCCGAGGACGGTGCCGAGGCCCCCGAGGATCGCGCCCTCGAGCGTGAAGATGGCCACGACCTGCCGGGCGCTGGCGCCGAGCGTGCGCAGCACGGCGATCTCGCCGGTCTTCTCGGCGACGGCCAGCACGAGCACGTTGGCGATGCCCATGGCCGCGACGAGCACGATCAGGAAGACGACGACCGAGATGACGGCCTTCTGGAGCCGGAGCTGCTGCAGCAGGCCGGAGAAGAGCCGCTCCCAGGAGGTCGGTCGCAGCCCGTAGCGCTCGCCGAGCCGCACGCCCGCGGCGCTCGCGGTGGTGGGGTCGTCGAGCCGTACGTGGACGCCGCTCCAGCGCCCCTCGAGGTCGAGGTACGCCTGCAGCCGCGCGAGCGGGACGTAGGCGGTGACGGCGTCGATCAGCTCGTTGCCCACGCGGAAGGTGCCGGCGACCGTGAGCGTGAGGGTGCGGCCGCCGATCTCGCGCAGCACGACGGTGTCGCCCTCGACCACGCCGAGCTGGGCCGCGAGCGACGCCCCGAGCACGATGCCGTCGGCGCGCGCGAAGGCCGGCGCGGCGCGGCTCAGGGCGTCGAGGTCGAGCACGCGGGCGTGCGCCTCGGGGTCGATGCCGAGCAGCTGCGCGTAGCCCTGGCGCCCCGAGATGCCGAGGGTGGCGTCGGCGCGTCGGGCGATGAGCGCCTGCCCAGCCACGAAGGGGGCGACCGCGACGACGCCCGGCTCGTCGCGCAGCGCGGCGAGGGTGTCGTCGCGTGCGGGCAGCGAGCCATCGGCCGACCACGGCTGTAGGGCCAGATGCGGCGTGGCCCGCAGCGTCGAGCCGATCAGCTCGTCGACGAAGCCGTTGGTGAGCGAGAGCGCGACGAGGAGCACGGCGACGCCGACGGCGACGCCGCCGACGGTCAGGGCGCTCTGGAGCCCGCGCGCGCGCACGTGGCGGCGCGCCAGGAAGGGCACCAGGCGGTCCACGCGGGCGTCAGCGGGTGGCGAGCCAGGTGGGCTCGGCGTCGAAGCCGGTCGCGTTCGCGAAGGGGTCGAGCGTCGGCCCGGTGCGGCCGTAGCGCACCAGTTCGACCTCGAGGCGGCGCACGCCCCACTTGAGCGCGTCGGCGTACTCGGCGAACCACAGGTCGACCTGCTGCACCTTGCGGGGGTGCATCGTGTCCTCGACGGTGAAGACGAGCCCCTCGAGCAGGTGGTCGTACTGGCCCGCGCCGCGCCCCGACGCGTAGCTGCCGAGGTCGCGCAGCCGCACGAGCGAGCCGTACGGGAGATCGGTGCCCAAGAGGTCGCGGCTCACGGCGAGGATGCCCCAGCGGGTGCGGGCGCCGGTCGCGGTGACGTGCGGTTGGGCGTTGGTCTGGCTCACCAGGGAGTTGTAGGCGGTCGCGCGGACGCTGAAGACCGGGTTGGCCTCCGGGCCGTGCAGCGGCTCGACGTGGCCGGTGACGACACGCGGCGCGTCGAGGATCTCGACGGTGGCGTTGACGAAGAGGTCGACCGACGGGGCCGCGACCGGGCTCGCGACCGGTTCCCTAGGAGCGCTGAAGGCGGTGGTCAGGGCGATCGCGACGAGACCGAGCACGGCCGCGAGGCCGCTGAGAGGGTGCGCCATCGGCACCTCCTGACCGCCAAAGGGTAGCAAACTTCACATGAGACCACCATGGCCCATGAACACGGGCCTACATCGAACCGTCATCTGCCGCGTCCAGGCCCGTGGAAGCTCGTCCAGGACGGCGTCGGACCGTGCGTGGTAGCATCCCGCGGTGACGCCGTCGGACCCGGATCGCTTCGCCTTCGAGCCGCTCGTGCAGCGCGGTGCGGCGCGCGCCGGCACGCTCCACACCCCCCACGGCCCGGTCGCGACCCCCGCGTTCGTCGGGGTCGGCACCCAGGCCAGCGTCAAGTCGGTCGACCCAGACGCGGTGGCGGCGACCGGCACCCAGATCTTGTTCGCGAACACCTACCACCTGTACCTGCGGCCGGGCGCCGAGCGCGTCGCCGCCCACGGTGGCCTCCACCGCTTCATGGGGTGGGACCGGCCGATCATGACCGACTCGGGCGGCTTCCAAGTGTTCTCGCTCGGCGCCTCGATCGACCACGGCGTCGGCAAGGTGGCGAGCCTCTTCCCGGGCGCGGACGCCGTGGCGACCGGGAGCGGGCCGCGCTTGTCGGCCGTCGGCGGCTCGATGGTGGAGGTGGGCGAGGACGAGGTGCGCTTCCGCAGCCACGTCGACGGCAGCATCCACACCTTCACCCCCGAGATCAGCGTGCGCGTCCAGCGGGCGCTCGGCGCCGACGTCATGCTCGCCTTCGACGAGTGCACCAGCCCGCTTCACGACGAGGGCTACACGCGCGCCTCGATGGACCGCACGCACCGCTGGGCCGAGCGCTGCCTGACGGCCTTCGGGGCCGAACCCCCGCGGCACGGCTACGTGCAGGCCCTCTACGGGGTGGTGCAGGGGGGCGCGTTCGAGGGGCCGCGCCGCGAGAGCGCCCGCACGATCGGCGGGATGCCCTTCCAGGGCATGGCGGTGGGCGGCAACCTCGGGCGCACCCACGCCGACATGCACCGCGTGCTCGAGTGGACGGTCCCCGACCTCCCCGACGGGTTGCCGCGGCACCTGCTCGGGATCGGCGACGTCCCGAGCGTGCTGGCGGCGGTGGCCCGCGGCCTCGACACCTTCGACTGCGTCGCGCCGACGCGCAACGCCCGCAACGGCGGCGCGCTGGCGCTCTTCGATGACGACGGCCGCCCGATCCCGAACTTCCGGCTCAACCTCAAGAACGCGCGCTTCGCCGACGACGTCCGCCCGATCGAAGAGGGGTGCGCGTGCGCGACGTGTCGGCGCTTCTCGCGCGCCTACCTGCGCCACCTGCTCAAGGCGGACGAGCCGCTCGGTCCGCAGCTGGTCACCGTGCACAACCTGGCCTTCATGGCGCGCTTCATGGCCGAGGTGCGCGAGGGGCTGCTGGCCAGCCGCTTCGACGACGTGGTCGAGCGCTGGCTCGGCCACCTGCCCGAGGCGGCCAACGCCGTCCGTGCGGTGGGCTGACCCTCCGTCGGCGGGGCCTTGGCGGTGCGCACCGTGGGCTGACGTTCAGTCGGTGCGGTCGATCAGGTCGATCGTGGTGCCGTCCTCGGTGACGAAGCGCACGACCCCCACGCTTGGCACCAGGAACAGGTCGAGCAGGGTGCGGCCGCCGGTCGAGGTGAGCGTCCGCTGGCGGATCTGCAGCGCGTTGAAGCGCCCTGCGGGCGTCTGGACGCCGCGCAGCCCGAGCACCTCGGCGCTCAGGGTGATGCTGAGCTCGCCGAGCTCCGTCGTCGTGCTCCAGGCGGCCCCGGGTTGCAGCGGGGCGGCGGCGTAGACCAGGAGCGGCGGGTCGTAGCGGACGAGCGTCCCGCCGGCCGCCGTCCCGTGGGTGAAGACCCCCTCGCTCGTGAAGCTCAGGTAGTCCTCCGACACCGGGACTCCGTCGAGGTAGTGCGTCAGGACCATCACCGCGAGGCCGTCGAGGTCGCGCGGACCCGAGAAGGCCTGGGTCTCGCCGCTCGAGTAGGTCCACGAGACCCCCTCGCCGGACGGGAAGTAATCGGCGGCGAGCGCGAGCGACGACGCGGCGAGTGCGAGCGCCAGCGCGATCCCGGCGCGGAGCGGGACGACCGGTGAGCGCCGAGCGCGCGTGCCCGGCAGCGCCCGCGGGCGACCGCGCGGCGTGACCGTCACCCGTCCTCGCCGTCGCGGGCCAGCACGCGCGCCCGGTCGGCGGCCTCCTCGATGGCGTCCATGACGGCGAAGCGGACCCGGTGCCGCTCGAGCGCGCGCACCCCCGCGATCGCCGTGCCCCCGGGCGAGGCGACCTCGTCCTTGAGGTCGGCGGGGCCCTTCGTCTCGAGCAGCAGCCCGGTCGCGAGCAGCACCTGGCGCGCGAGGTCGCGCGCGACGGATCGCGACAGGCCGACGCGCACGCCGCCGTCCGCCATCGCCTCGGCGACCACCGCCGCGAAGGCGGGCCCCGACCCGGCCAGGCCCGTGTAGGCGTCGAAGAGCGACTCGCCCACCTCGTGCACCGTGCCGACCGCCTGGAAGAGCCGACGCGCGAAGACGCGGTCTTCGTCGGCGGTCTCGGGGTGCCAGGCGAGCGCGGTAGCCGAGGTCCCGACCGCCGCGCCCAGGTTGGGCATCGCCCGCACCACGCGGCGCGAGCCCAGGCGCTTGGCCAGCGTGCCGGTGGTCACGCCCGCCATCAGCGATACGAAGGAGCCGGTGCGGCGGGCGATCAGCGGGGCGACCGCCTCGAAGGACTGCGGTTTGACGGCGACGAGCACGCGTTCGGCGCGGTGGACGCCCTCGTCGTCGAGCGGCGCCACGCCGAAGCGCACGGCCAGCGCCGCCCGCCGGTCGGGGTCGGGGTGGTACACCCCCACCTCGTCCGGGGCCAAGACCCCGGCGCGGACGGCGCCGGTCAGCACCGCGCCCCCCATCTTCCCGGCCCCGACGATCGCGAGCTTCATGCGGTCACTCTACCGTGCGTCGCCGCGCCCGCCGCGCGAAGCCCGCCACGAGGGTCGCGCCCACCCACGCGCCCGCGACGTCGGCCAGCCAGTCCAGCGGGTCGGGGCTGCGCCCCGGCACGAAGGCCTGATGGGCCTCGTCGCTGACGCCGTAGGCGCCCGCCCAGGTCACCGCGACGCCGGTGCGTCCGCTCGGGAGGCGCAGCAGCGCGCCCAGGACGGCGTACAGCCCGGCGTGCGCGAGCTTGTCGGCGCCGGGGAACGAGAGCAGCGGCCAGTCGAAGCCGTCGGCGTCGCCGGGCGTCGCGGAGAGCGCGAACAGCAGCGCCGCCCAGCCGATCGCGCCCGCCCACGCCCAGCGGCGGCCGCGCGGGTCAGCCACGCTCGACGTCGGGGTCG
>JARGGE010000158.1 GCA_029210865.1 Trueperaceae bacterium | reverse complement strand
CTCGGCGGGCACCGCCGTGACGCCGTGGAGCGCGCCGGCGATCGCGCCGGCCACGGTGGCGTAGGAGTCGTTGTCGCGGCCGTAGGCGACGCACTCGATGACGGCGTCGCGGTAGTCGCCATCGCAGCGCACGAGCATGGCGAAGGCGACGGCGAGCGTCTGGGCCGCGTCGCTGCCGACGGGCGAGACGAGCAGCACCGGGTAGAGGGCGTCGCGCAAGGTGGCGGCGTCGTCGCCCTGGTGGCGCTCGACCAGCTCGAGGGCGCGCGCCACCAGCTCGTGGTTCGGTCGTCCCTCGAAGCGCGCCCAGGCGTGGGTGCGGACGGTCTCGGCCCAGTAGGGGCCGTCGCGCCGCTCGGCCTCGGCGGCCGCGAGCGCCTCGTCGATCGCAGCGCGCGCGGTGGCGCCCGGGCGCAGCGCCGCCGCCACCGCGGCGGCGTGGATCGCGGCGGCGTCCTTGCCGTAGCCGTCGCTCAGGTAGGCGAGCTCGAACGCGGTGCGGTAGGCGCCGCGCGGGTCGCCGGCGTGCACGACCCCGACGGCGTGGTTGGCCATGATCGCGCCGTTCGTGGCGTGGCCGCCGAAGGGGAGCTTGGCCTCGCGGTAGAGCGCGGCGTAGTGGTACTCCTCGAGGAAGGAGCGCTCGAGGTCGCCGCGGTGGGCGTCGCGCCAGCCGTCGATGGCCAGCGCGAGGTCGCCCGCGAGGGTGTGGCCGCCGCCGGCGATCAGCGCGTCGCAGTGGATGCGGTGCAAGCGGGTGTCGTCGGTGACGCTGCCCGGAGCGTTGGTGAACTGGGCGTGCTCGGCGGGCGGCTTGGGGTACGGGAGCATGCTCGCCACCCGTCCGTAGCGCGCGCTGAGCTCGCGGTGGTCGAGGCCCTCGACGGGCCCGCCGAGCGCGTCGGCGCACGCGGCGCCGTACAGGACGCCGAGGATGCGGTCGTCGAGGGTGGGGGTCATGGTGGGGTCGCCGGGACGTCGAGGGTCAACCCCCGAAGCCTTTGGCGAACACCTCCTCCTTGATGAAGCGCTCGGTGATCACGAGCAGGACGATGCCGGGGATGCAGACGATCAGCGCCACGCCCGCGGCCACGGCGTCGAGCGCGCCGCCGCCGCTGACCCGGCTGAAGAGCAGCGTCGGCAGCGTCTCGATGCGACCGCCGCCGATGAAGAAGGTCAAGAGGAAGATGTTCGAGCTGATCAGGAAGGTGAAGAGCCCGCCGGCGACCAGGCCCGGCAGGATCATCGGCAGCGTGACGTGCCACAGCGTGCGCAGCGGGCTGGCGCCGAGCACCCGCGCCTGCTCCTCGTAGTCGTCCGACAAGCCTTGGAACACCGACGTCAGCACCCGGACCATGTAGGGGATGGTGGGGATCAGGTGGACCAGGATGATGCCCCAGTACGTGCCCGCGAGCCCGAGCTGGATGAAGGTGACGAGGATCCCAAGGCCCACGGCGATCTCGGGGACGATCAGCGGCGTGAGCAGGAAGAACTCGACGAAGCTCTTGCCGCGGAAGCGTTCCTTGGCGAGCACCCGCGCGGCGGGGAGGCTGATGGCGGCGCACAGCAGCGTCACCAGGATCGCGATCAGGATGGTGTTGCCCGTGGACTCGACGACCCGCGAGATGGGGGAGAAGACGTAGTCCCACCCCTGCGGCAGGCGGGCCGTGGCGCGCGCCTCCCACCACCAGCGCGAGGGCAGCAGGTCGGGCCAGGTCCAGCGGAAGGCGAAGGAGCCGATCACGAGCGGGACGAACGGGCCCAGCACCATCCCGACGACGACCGTCAGGTAGAAGCGCCCGAACGGTCCCAGCCGATCGCGGTCGCCCAGACCGCGGCGGCGCTGCCGGATCACTGGCGGCCCCGCAGCCGCTCGAAGCGGCGGTAAGCGGCCAGGTAGGTGATCAGCACCGCGCTGGAGAGCACCCCGATGAACATGACGATCGCCATCGCGCGCAGGCGCTTGGAGTAATCGGCGTCGTCGAAGGCGCGCCAGGCCTCGACGGGGAGGGTGTTCGGGAAGCCGCCGCCCAGGATGAAGGGGACCTCGAAGGAGCCGAAGTTGAAGGCGAAGACGATGATCGTCGCCGACACGACGCCCGGCATGATCTGCGGCAGCGTGACGTGCCAGAAGGTCTGCCAGCGGCCGGCGCCGAGGGTGACGGCGGCCTCCTCGCTCTCCTTGCCGAGCCCCATGAGGACCGAGTAGAGGATCAGCGTGGTGAAGGGGATCTGCTTCCAGAGGTAGACGAACATGACCCCCCAACCGGCGTGGCTGTAGATCAGCCGCGGGAAGTCGCCCGTGCTGTCGATGACGCCGAGCGCGAAGAGGGTGCGGGCCGCGATGCCGCCGTTGCCGAAGAGCACGATGGTGAGCGCGACGCCCACCAGGTACGGGATCATGAGCGGCAGCTTGTAGACGAACTGGACGAAGCGGCGCCCGCGGAAGCGGCGCCGCAGCGTGAGCGCTAGATACAGGCTGGCGATCGTGCCGACGATCGTCGGGACGATCGCGTAATAGAAGGTGAGCCCGACGGATGCCCAGAAGCCGGGCAGCGCGAACAGGCTGCGGTAGTGCTTCAAGGTCGGGAACTCGGTGATGCCGTAGATGGGGGCGTGGCCGAAGCTCTGCAGCAGCGCCACCAGGAGCGAGCCGAAGAACAGGACGCCGAGGGTGAGCACGACGGGCGCGAGCATGACCGGCACGTAGGCGCGGCGGCGCCAGGTGGCCCAACGCGCGTGGCCGCGGTTCCGGGTGGGTGAGGCGATCGCCATCGGGCTCCTCGAGGGGGTGCGGGCGCCGCCGCCTGGTGGCGGTGGCCCCCAAGGGTGGGGGCCACCGATCGACGCACGAGGCGGTGGCCCCCGGGGGTGGGGTCACCGGACACCGGGTTCGGCGTCCGGCGCGACGGTCAGCGGTTGGCGAGGGCCGCGGCGACGGAGGCCGCGAGGTCGCCCGTGCGGCGCTCGATGAACTCGACCCAGGTGCCCTCGATGACGTCGACCAGCGAGGCGTTGGTGTCGGGCACGGTGGCCGCGCCGAGTTCGTCGTAGGTCACGCCCATGAGGCTCGGCGCGACGGCGTCGATCTGCGCCTGCTGCTCGGGGGAGAGCAGGTCGGCGTCGATGCCGAGGACGTAGCCGATGGCGCCGAGCTTCGAGATCTGGTTGTCGGGGCTCGCCAGGAGGTTGGCCAGCACCATCGCGGCGGCGGGGTTGGGGGCGTTGACCGGGACGCCGATGAAGTTCTTGTTCTTGATCATCCCCGTCGTCGGGAAGATGACGTTCTCGGCGGTCTCGGCGAAGCGGCCCGTCTCGACCGCGACGGCGGTGTTGTACATGCCGAACTGGCAGGCCATGTCGATCTCGCCGTTGACGAACAGCGCCTCGAGGCCGTTCTGGTCCTCGGGGTAGATCGGCGAGCCGCGACGGCCGTCGGCCCCGCCGCCGCCGAGCAGGAAGGGCTCGATCCGCTGCAGGTACTCGTAGCCGGGGGTCGCCAGGCGCAGGAACTCCTCGGCGCCGAGCTCGTTGGCCGAGAGCTGGAAGGGCTGGTAGGTGGTGCCGTCGGGGTTGTGGGCGTACAGGACCGTCTGGACGAAGGTGTTGCCGTTGTAGTGCGGCGGGCGCACGTACGTGAAGCGGCCCGGGTTGGCGCGCAGCCAGGTCTCGAGCTCGGCGAAGGTGCCCGGCGCCTCGGCGCGCGGCAGGCGCGCGGTGTCGATCGCGCACATGTACTGGTCGCCCGACCACGGCATCTCTTCCTTGTTCGTCGGGAAGCCGAAGTCGAAGAGGTTGGGGCCCGAGGCCGGGTTGGCCGGGTCGAAGTGGACGTACTGCGAGTTGGGCAGCAGGTCGGCGAACGACCCGAAGTTGAGGCTCTGCGACGAGAGGGTGAAGAAGTTCTCGCCGTTGATCCAGATGGCGTCGGTCGACCCTTCGCCGACGCCGCGACCGGCGGCGGTCTCGGCCAGGATGAGGTCGACCACGTCGCGGGTGTTCGTCAGGCGCGAGGTCTCGAGCGTGATGCCGAGGGCGGCCAGCTCGGGCTTGACGACCGTGTCGATCCACGTGTTCAGGGTCTCGCTGCCGCCCCAGTGGGCCCAGACGACCCGGCCTTCTTCACGGGCGCGCTCGAGGACCTGGTCCCACGAGAGCTCGCCGGCGAGGAAGGACGTGCGGAAGGCCTCGGCCTCCGGGGTGCCCTGGGGTTGGGCCTGCGCCGCCCCGAACAGGGTGGCGAAGGCGAGCGCGATGACGAGCAAGCTGCGTCGAACGTGCATGAAGGACTCCTCACTCCGCCACGAGGGCGGGGGACGGGCGGACGGGCGTCAGGCTTCGGGGAACACCCACACGTGGTGCGGGGCGATGCGGACGCTCACCTCCTCCCCGTCGCCGAAGCGGCGCGTCGAGCGGTCGCGGACCTGGAGGACGAGGTCGCCGAGCGCGACCCGGTAGGCGAGCGTGCCGCCGTAGTAGACGCTCTCGACGATGCGGCCCGGGAGGCCGGTCGCGTCGTCGCGCGGCAGCAGGTCGATGTGCTCGGGGCGCACGGTGGCGGTGGCCTCGGCGCCGGTGCGGAGGTGGTCGGCAGGGGCGACGCGGATGGCGCCCACGTCGGTGACGAGCGTGGCGCCGGCGGCGCCGACGTCGGCGAGCCGCCCGCGGATCAGGTTGGTGGTGCCCATGAAGTCGGCGACGCGCAGCGTCCGCGGCCGGTTGAAGATCTCCTCGGGCGTGCCCACCTGCACCAGCTCGCCGTCGAACATGACGCCGATGCGGTCGGCGAGCTCGATCGCCTCGACCTGGTCGTGGGTGACGAAGACGGTGGTGATGCCGAGCTGCCGTTGCAGGCGGGTGATGAAGGCGCGCATCTCCTCGCGCAGCTTGGCGTCGAGGTTCGAGAGCGGCTCGTCCATGAGCATCAGGCGCGGCTCGGTGATCACGGTGCGGGCGATCGCCACGCGCTGCTGTTGGCCGCCGGAGAGCTGGGACGGGAAGCGCTGGCCGAAGCCGGTGAGCTGCACCACCTCGAGCACCTCGGCCACGCGCCGGTCGATCTCGGCACGGTCGACGCCGCGCATGCGCAGCCCGAACGAGACGTTCTTGGCGACGCTCATGTGGGGGAACAGGACGTAGCGCTGGAAGACCATCCCGATCCCGCGCTTCTCGGGGGGCGTCGCGAGCACCGACTCCTCGTCGAAGAGGATGTCGCCCTCGGTGGGGCTCTCGAGGCCGGCGATCATGCGCAGCGTGGTCGTCTTGCCGCAGCCGGAGGGCCCGAGCAGCGCTACCAGGCTGCCCTCGGCGACGTCGAGGTCGAGGTCCTTGACCGCGTCCACGTCGCCGAAGCGCTTGCCGAGGCCGTCGAGCCGGAGACGGGTCATGGGCGGCCGTCCCGGTCGCAGGCGGCGGGTGGTCGTACGGTTCGTTCCTCGGGAGGTCGCGGCAACGGATCGCTCCTAGGCGCACGAGGGCGCCGGTCGGCGCGAGGCCGTGGCGCACGTGTCGGTTGCAAACTCGTGCGGGCATAATGTCATGACATTTCGGAGCGTGTCAACCGCGCCGGGCGCGCCGCCGTCGAGGGATCAGGCGAGCGAGGCGACCCGCCGGACGAGCTGCGTCTGCGGGGCGTTCCAGTACGACGCCTCGTACAGCGTCGCGACGCCGGACACGTCGCGCACGACGCACGTCTTGACGACGACCGCGCTGCCGGGGGCGATGCCGAGGAGCGCGGCGAAGGGCTCGGCGATCGTGCCCGGCGCCATCGTCTCCTCGCCCTGGTCGAGCGCCAAGCCGTAGCGGCGCTCGAGGACGAACAGCAGCGACTGCTGGGGTCCGCGCTCGGCGAACGTCGTGGCGCTCAGGCCCGGCACCCGCCGATCGGGCAGGTAGGAGCGCATGACGGCCGCCGGTTCGCCGTCGACCAGACGCACCCGGTCGATGCGGACGAGCGGTTCGTCCGGGTCGAACGGCGAGGCCGTGAGGTCGAGGTCGGCCGCGAGGCCGCGCGCCACGCCCGCGATGCGGGTGCCGGGCTCGCGACCGGCGCCGAGCATCTGGTCGGTGAACGACACCATGCACGCGCGTGCGTCGGGCACCGCCGGCGCCTTCACGTAGCTGCCGCGTCCGCGCTGACGGTCGATGAGGCCGTCGTGCACCAACTGGTCGAGCGCGGCGCGCACGGTGATGCGGCTCACGCCGTACGTGGCCACCAGCTCCGACTCCGCCGGGATCAGGTCGCCCGGCACGAGCTCGCCCGACACGACCTGCCCGCGCAGGATGCCGTAGAGCTGCACGTAGAGCGGCAGGTCGGCGTCCTTGGAGAGGCGGGGTTCGGCGACGACCGGCATGGTGCCCGTTATAGCGCATCCGCTGCGGGACGAGCGGTCGCGCCGCACCTCGGCGCGTGGGTTCACGGCCACGCACCCCGTCCTCGACGGGCCTCGAAACGTCATGACGTCCTGGCCCGACGTCGTCGCCGGTCGCCCGAGAGGCCCCGCCGGCCTAGGACCGCGCCGCCGCGTCGAGCTTGGCGAGGAAGTCGACCATGATCGCGTCGCGCGCGACCTCGGTGGCCTCGAGCATCTCGGTGCCGGGCGCGCCGTCGGTGTGCCA
>JARGGE010000157.1 GCA_029210865.1 Trueperaceae bacterium | reverse complement strand
CCAGTCGAAGCGCCAGACCTGGGTCCGGTCGGTGAGCCAGCGGAACTCGAGCGGCTCGAGCCCGATGGTGGTCGGCAGCACGTTGAGGCCGCCGCGCGGCTGGAGCATCCAGCGCCACACGGTGCCGGTGACGACGAAGGAGAGCGACATCGGAAAGAGGAACAGCGTGCGGAAGAAGCCCTCCCCGGCCACGTCCTGGTCGAGGAGGAAGGCGAGCCATAGGCCGACGCCCAAGCAGCCGGCGAGGAAGAAGATGGTGAAGAAGAAGGTGTTGACCAGGTCTTGGCGGAAGCGCACGTCGATGAAGCTGGTGAACAGGTCGCGGTAGTTCTGCCAGCCGACGTACTCGATCACGGGGTCGATCGCGAGCGCCTGGGCCGGGTTGCGCCCCCAGTCGGTGAGCGAGGTCCAGGCGGTCTGGCCGATGAACCCGTACACGAAGACGCCGAGCAGCACGACGCTCGGCAGCAGCATCAGGATCGCGGTCCAGCGGTCGCGCGTCATCTTCATGGACGGACCTCGTCGGCGTGGCCGGTTCGAACGGGACGTGGCGCGGGCCGGCACGGCGGCCGCGCGGGGGGGAAGGGGGCGCGGAGGGCCCAAAGGGCGGGCCCTCCGCGTTGCAGGGCCCAAACGGCGGGCCCTGCGCGCTGGGCACGAGCCGGGACGCTTACTGGCCCAGGCCCACCTGTCCGGCGATCGCCTGGGCCGCGTTGGCGGCGCCCATGGCGCTGCCGCTGCCGAGGTAGATCTCCAGCACGGTGGCGAAGTCGCTCATGAACGCTTCCTTGGCGGCGGCCCCGTGGACGAGGCTGCCGACGACGCGGTTCGACTGCCAGTCGGCCGCGGTGTCCTGCAGGTAGGCGTTGTAGAGCGAGAGGTCGGAGTCGAGGTGCGGCGCGATCGAGCCCTTGAGCGGGTTGAAGATGTCCTGGCCCTTGGCGGAGCCGAGGAGGCGCAGCCACTCGAGGGTGTTCTCGCGGTTCGTGATGCCCTTCGGCAGCCCGAACGCGTCGGACAGCATCATGAAGACGCCGTCGGTGCCGGGGCTCGCGGCCCAGCCGAAGCCCACGTCCGGCTCGAGGCCGAGGGTGGTGACCATGTAGCCGGCCGCCCAGTCGCCCATGATGTTGAAGGCGGCGGTGCCGCCGACGACCATGTCGGTCGCCTGCTGCCACGAGAGGCCCGCGGCGTCGTCGTTCGTGCACTCAAGCACCTGGCCGAAGACGTCCCAGACCGCCACGGCCTTGGGATCGGTGAAGGCCAACTCACCCGCCCAGAGCGCTTCGTAGTCGTCGGGGCCGAGCACGCCCAGGGCGACCGATTCCCACAGGTGCTGCTGCGTCCAGTTCTCGCCCAGCGCCAGCGGGGTCACGCCTGCCGCCTGGATGGTCGGGCAGACCGCCAGGAAGTCGTCCCACGTCGCGGGGACCTCGACGCCCCACTCCTCGAGCTTGGCGGGGACGTACCACAGCACGTTCGAGCGGTGGATGTTGACGGGGACGCTCCAGATGCCGTCCTCGGTGCTCATCAGGTCGATGAGGCCCTGCGGGTACTTCTCGAACCAGCCCTGTTCCTCGTAGAGGAAGGTGAGGTCTTCCATGCGGTCGGCGACCACCCACGTGCCGATCAGTTCCTGGCCGGCGTGCACCTGGAAGGCGTCGGGCGGGTCGCCGCCGAGCATGCGGGTCTTGAGCACAGCGCGGGCGTTGACGCCCGAGCCCCCGGTGACGGTGGCGTTGATGACCTCGACGCCGGGGTGGTCGGCCTGGTACTGGGCGATGAGCGCTTCGAGCGCGGGGCCTTCGTCGCCGGCCCACCACGAGAAGATCTCGATCTGGCCTTGCGCGGCCGCGGCGCCGAAGAGCGTGAGGAAGGAAGCGAGCAACAGCTTGCGAAGCATGCGGCACCTCTGCAGATCCAAGGAGGCACGAACGGGGCGGCGCGCGGCACGCGCCGGGTCGGTGGGGGTTGGGCTGTGCGCACCTCCCCTCCGCCCCGTGGAGGGGCCAAGGGCGGCGTAAGGCCGGTGTCCCCATGGTAACGCCGGCGGCCGGGACCGGCGACCCGCGGGTCACGGTCGCGTGCCTGACGGTCTTCTCATCCCCGCACGGTACGCTTGGGGCGTTCGAGGCGCCGCCCGACCCCGTGCCGAGCGGAACGTACAAGGGCCTCTCGACGACTTCACGCCAGGAGGACCGTACCCATGTCCATGATCGGTTTGTTCATCGTCACCCTCGTCCTGACCGTCGGGGTGCAGCTGTACCTGCGCAACACCTACGGCAAGTGGGAGCGCGTCGCCAACGCGTCCGGGCTCACCGGCGCCGACACCGCGCGCGCCATCCTGCGCGCCAACGGGCTCGACGACGTCAAGGTCGAGGCCGTGCCCGGGCAGCTCACCGACCACTACGACCCGCGCACCCGCACCGTGCGCCTCTCCGAAGCCCACTTCCGCGTGCCCAGCGTCGCCGGCTCCGCGGTCGCGGCCCACGAGGTCGGCCACGCGCTGCAGCACGCGCAGGCCTAGGCCCCGCTGCAGTGGCGCGCCTCGCTGGTGCCGGTGGCCAACATCGGCTCGCAGTTCGGCCCGTGGATCGTCATCGGCGGCTTCATGCTCGGCCTAGCGGGGATGATCCAGGTGGGCATCGCGCTCTTCGCCGCCGCCGTGCTCTTCCAGTTGGTGACGCTGCCCGTCGAGTTCGACGCCAGCAAGCGCGCGGTCGCCGAGATGGAGCGCCTCGGCCTGGCGACCAGCGCCGACACCGGCGGCTCGAAGGCGGTGCTCGACGCCGCGGCCATGACGTACGTGGTGGCCGCCGCCGCCTCGCTCATGTACCTGCTCTACTACGTCATGCAGTTCGCGGGCGCGCGCGACTGACCGGCCGTCCGCAGGCTCGTCCACGGGGCGCCGACCGACGGGTCGGCGCCCCGCTCGCGTCGGGCGGCGGCCAAGCGTGCGGTCGACCCAACGCGGGCGAGGACCAGGCCCGGTGCGGTCGGTGCGGTGCGGCCGGCGCGGTGCGGCGCTCGACCCGCTGGGTCGGCTCGGCGGGCAGCAACCCGTGGGCGGCGAACGCCGCGTCGAGGGCCTCCGGCTCGTGCAGCACCATCGGCGCCGCGTCGTCGCCGCCCCCCCAGCCGACGTACGTGTGGTCCGTCCCGGCGACGCGGACGAGGTGACGCCCCCCAGGGCGCGACGACGGCGCGAAATGGGCGACCAGGACCGCGCCGCCCGGGCGCAGCGTGCGGGCGATCGTGGCGAGCGCCGCCTCGAAGGCCGCCTCGTCGCCGGCGTGCTACAGGACCCCGAGGGCGAGCACCAGGTCGAAGGCCTCGTCCAGGAGGTCGTCGAGCGCGTCGACGCGGGCGACGCGGGCGCGGGTGGCCTCGACCATCGCCGGGCTCGCGTCGACCGCGAGCACCTCGACGTCGAGGTCGGTCAGGTAGGCGGCGTTGCGGCCGCCGGCGCAGCCGAGGTCGAGGACGCGCGCGCCGCAGGGGAGGGCGCCGGCCTCGACGAGCGCCACCAGCCGGTGGTCGGGCGGTCGGTCGCGGAAGAAGGCGATGGTGTCGGGGTGGTCCCAGGCGGGCATGGGGCCCATGGTCGCACGCCGCCGGCACCGCCAGACCGCCGGGCGTGGCCAGCGCCGCGACCCCCAGGATCCCGAGCAGGTTGAAGACGTTGCTGCCGACCACGTTGCCGATCGCGAGGTCGCGCTGGCCGCGGAGCGTCGCCACCACCGAGGTGGCGACCTCGGGCATCGAGGTGCCGGCCGCCACGATCGTGAGGCCGACGATCAGGTCGCTCACCCCGAGCGCGGTCGCGATCGAGGTCGCCCCACCGACCAGCCAGCGCGAGCCCAGGATCAAGAGCGCCAGGCCGCCGGCGATGAGGCCGACGTCGACGGCGAGGCGCACCCGCGGGCGCAAGGGCGACGGCGCTGCGGGCGTGGGGTCGAGCACGCTGGCTTCGGCGTCCGGGCGGCGGCCCGCGCGCAGCAGCCAGGCCAGGTAGGCGACGAGACCGGCCTCGAGCAGCGCGCCGTCGCCGGGGCCGAGGCGGCCGTCGGTGGCGAGGCCCACGACCAGGACGCTCGCCCCGATCATCATCGGCACGTCGAGGCGGATCAGCTGGCGCGCCACGACGAGCGGCGCGATCGTCGCCGTCAGCCCCAGGATGAACAGGACGTTGAAGACGTTGCTGCCCATGACGTTCCCCAGCGCCAGGCCGTCCGACCCGGCGCGCCCGGCGCCGACGCTCACCGCGAGCTCTGGGGCGCTGGTGCCGAAGACGACGACGGTCAGCCCGACGACGAGCGGCGTGAGGCCGACGGCCAGCGCCAGCCGCGAGGCGCCGCGCACGAGCAGCTCGGCGCCGCCGACCAGCACGGCCAGGCCGACGACCAGCAGGACGACGTCGAGCATCAGGGGTGGCGCTCCCCGGCGGCGATCGCGAAGGGCAGCCGGTTCGCCAGCGGCGGCAGCGGGCAGGTCGCGAACGGGGTGTGGGCGCACGGGGGGTGGGTGGCGCGGTGGAAGTCGAGGACGGTGCGGCCGGCGACGGGCGCGGCGACCCGCAGGTAGCGCCCGGCCCCGTACGTGTCTGCCCCGCCCGCGCGGGTCATCCCCGGAGGTCTTCGATGCGACGTACCGTTGTGCTGCTCCTCGCCCTGGGGGCGTTGGCGAGCGCGTCCGCCCAGACGCTCACCACCGCGATCGGTTCCAACCCCCCGACCCTCGATCCGCAAGTCACCTTCAACGGCTTCTCGTTCCCTGTCACCAACCAGGTGTACGAGACGCTCGTGCGCGTCACGCCCGACGGCGCCATCGCGCGACCGCCTGGAGCTACCCCGACCCCACCACGCTGCGCCTGACCCTGCGTGAGGGCGTGACCTTCCACGACGGCACGGCCTTCGACGCCGACGCGGTGGTCGCCTCCTTCCAGCGGATCCTCGACCCGGCGACGGCCGCGCCCGGCCGCTTCGTCCTCACCTCGATCGACGAGGTCCGCGCCGTCGACGCCACCACCGTCGAACGGGTCACCGACCCGCCCTTCGCGCCGCTGCTCGCGCACCTGGCGCACCCCGTGGCGGCGATCGTCCCGGTCGCCCAGGCCGCCGACCTCGCCCGCAACCCCGTTGGCACCGGCCCCTACGCCTTCGTCCGCTGGGTGGACGGCAGCGAGGTCGTGCTGCAGGCCGACGCCGACTACTGGGGCGGCGCGCCCGCGATCGCCGAGGTGGTCGTGCGCATCATCCCCGAGGTCAGCACCCAGGTGGTCGAGCTCCGCTCCGGCGGCGTCGACATGATCTTCAACCTGCCCGCCGACAACTTCCTGACGCTCGTCAGCGACCCCGCCCTCGAGACGGGCACGCTCCCCGGCTGGGGCAGCGCGCACCTGGGCTTCAACGTCGCGAACCCCAAGCTCGCCGACGTCCGCGTTCGCCGGGCGCTCGCCCACGCGATCGACGAGGCGCTCATCACCGAGGAGTTCTTCCGCGGCCTCGCCGCCCCCGGCGTCGCGCCCATCCCCGGCACCGTGCGGTACGCGGCCGACCTCCCCGAGCCCTACCCCTACGACGTCGAGGGCGCCAAGGCGCTGCTCGCGGCGGCCGGCGCCGAGGGGCTCTCGCTGCGCCTCGACGTCTTCCAGAACCCCGACCTCGAGTCGGTCGCTCAGGTCCTGCAGTTCGCCTTCGCCGAGATCGGCGTCGACCTCGAGATTCGCGTCCAGGACTTCTCGGCCTACACCCAGGCGGTCGAGTCCGACGACGTCGAGCTGTGGATGACGTCGTGGGGCACGGTGACGCTCGATGCGGACTACACCCTCTACGCCTTCTTCCACTCGGGCCAGGTGCCGGCCAACAACCGCTCGCGCTGGGTCGACGCCGACATCGATGCCCTGCTGCAGGAGGGCCGCGACAACCCGGACGACGCCGCCCGCGCCGCCGCCTACCTCGAGGTGCAGGAGCGCGCGGTCGCCGAGCTCCCGATGGTGACGCTGTACTACCCGCTCTTCACGTACGCCAAGCGCCCGAGCGTGCAGGGCGAGGTGCTCGCGTTCTCCTGGATCCTCCTCGACCTGCGGAACGCGACGCTGGACTGATCCTTGTTCGGCTACCTGCGGGGCCGCTTGCTCGGCACGGCGCCGGTCCTGTTCGGGGTGACGCTGCTCGTCTTCGCGATGACGTGGCTCACCCCGGGCGACCCGGTGGTCGCGCTGCTCGGGGAGACCGCGCAGGGCATCTCGGCCGAGGGCCGCGACGACCTGCGCCGCGAGCTCGGCCTGGATCGGCCGTGGCCGGTGCAGTACCTCGAGTACGTCACCGGCCTGATCCAGGGCGACCTGGGGACCTCGATCCGCTCGCGCCGTCCGGTGCTCGACGAGGTGCTCGACCGGCTGCCGGCCACCGCGGAGCTCACGATCGCCGGGCTGGCGATCGCGGTGGTGGTCGGCGTCTCGCTGGGGGTCGCCGCCGCGGTGCGCAAGCGCACCTGGGTGGACGCGCTCGCGATCGCGGTCGCGCTCGTCGGCGTGTCGGTCCCCGTCTTCTGGTCCGGGTTCCTGCTCATGCTCGTGTTCGCCCTCGAGCTCGGCTGGTTGCCGGCCAGCGGCCGCGGCACCTGGCAGCACCTGGTGCTGCCGGCGC
>JARGGE010000156.1 GCA_029210865.1 Trueperaceae bacterium | reverse complement strand
GACCTCGAGCTCGCCCGCGACGACGTTCGCACCCCGGGGCGCTGGCTCTACCGGGCGGCGATCGTCGGGCGCGACGCGAACGTGCGCGGCCGGGTCGACGCGCAGGGCTTCGTCGACAGCGATCCCGCCGTGGACGCCGCCACCCCGCCCAGCTACGCCGACGGTGCCACCCCGCGCCGCACCACCGTCCGGCTGCGGCTGGAGCCGCTCGAGCCAGGCACGCTCGGGCTCGCGCCGCTGCGCGTCACGAGCGCCGCGCTCGACGTCGGGGCGTTCGAGGACGTCGCCAACCCGGCGAACCGACGGGCCGCCAGCCTCGGCATCGTCGACGGGGGCCGTGCGCGCGTCGCGCACGCGCTGACCCTCGACGCGCTGACGCTCTGGCGAGGCGCTCGGCTCCAGGCCGACAACACCTTCGACGGGCGCTACTACGACTCGGGCGAGCGGGCGATCACCTGGCGCACGCGGATCGGCCTCGATCAGGCCTTCGGCGACGCGGCGCAGCTGGCGCTCGCCTTCACGCGCGACGTCGAGGAGGGCGAGACCCCGTTCCGCTTCGACGCCGCCTCGCCGCGCGCCCGCACCGAGGCCACCGCGAGCTTCTCCGCCCGGCTGGCGCCGTGGGCCTCGTTCGCGGCCAACGGCGGCTACGTCTTCGTCGAGGCGCGGCGCCCCGAGTCGGTCGGGTGGAGCCCCGTGACGTCGCACCTGACGCTCTTCCAGTCCAGCCCCTGGATCGACGCCTCGCTCGAGCACCGCTGGCTGCTCGGCGAGGACGACCTGGGGACCGCCACGGCGCGCGTGGCGCTGCAGGGCCGTGCCGACCTGGCGCAGCTCCGGGCCTCGGTCACCCACGTGATCGACCTGCAGCCCACGGAGGGCCCGCCGCGGACCGACCGGGGCTCGACCGCGATCGCCTGGTCGGTCGGCGTCGACCGCGTGGCGGCGCTGTCGCTCGACGCCACGTACCTCGCCCTCGACGCCGACGCGGCCCCGGGGTGGGGGACCGCACGCGCGGGCGCCTCGATCGGCAGCCTGCGCGCCGGCGACGCCCGCCCCGGCCTGCAAGTCGACGCCGTCCTCGACCTCGACCTCCTGCGCGTCACCGATACGACGGTCACCGCGCGCGCCGACGTCGGCCCCGTCGCCGTGCGCTTGCTCGAGCGGATCGCGTTCGGCGACGGCAGCGACCCGGACCTCGCCCCGGTGGTCGCCGACGCCCGCGTCGAGGCCACGTGGACCGGCGTCGCCGCCCTCGAGGCCCGCGGCTTCGTCTGGTTGCCCCCCGCCTGGTTGGGGCACGGCGACCCGGCCCCCGCCCCGCGCCCGCTGTCGGTGCGGCTCGCCGACGCGCCGACGCGGCAGGCCCCGCGCTGGGACGCGACCTGGCGCACGACCGTCGACCCGAGGCTCGCCCCCGACGGCGGTCGCCGCGACACCCGCTTCGAGGTCCGGCTCGGCCTGGTGCAGGAGCGGCTCGGCCCCGTGTTCCTGAGCGTCGACGCGCTCGCCGAGTGGAGCCTGGCCGACGACGTCCAGCCGGAAGCCTTCCTGCGCCGCGCCGCCCTCACGATCGGCGCCGACGCCTGGGAACGCGTCGGCCTGCAGGGCCGGCTCGGCTACCAGGGGGTCTACGACCCCGTGGCCGAGGACCTGGCGCGCAGCACGCTGTCGATCGAGGACCTGACGCTGACGGTCCGCGCGACCGACGAGCTGTTCCTCGGCGCGCGCGTGCGCGACGTCTGGGAGTTGACCGGCACGGACGCGGCGCGCTCGCCGTGGACCGTGCGGCCGGAGGTGTTCTTCGTATGGGACCGCTGCTGTTGGGCGCTCATCGGCGCGTGGGACGCGAGCACCGGCCAGGTGCGCATCGCCCTGACCGGGCCCGGGGGCGGCGATGGCGTCTCCGAGACCTTCGACACCCCCTGGACGCTGCCGCGCGCCACCTTGCCCGAGGCGCCGTGACCGCCACCCGCGGCGTGCGCACGGCTCGCGCCTCGCTCGGCGCCGCGCTCCTGGCGCTGGCGCTGCTGACCGGGTGCACGGGCACCGTCACCGAGGCGCTCCCGACCGTGCTCGTGGTGGTGCGCGAGACCGCGCCGGCGCCGGTGCTGGCGCTCGTCGCCGTCGACCTCTCCCCCACCGCCCGCGGCCTGCGGGTGATCGCGGCGGCCGCCCACACGTTCGCGGCTGGCGCCGAGGTACTGGCGCTCGACGCGACCCCTCGCGACGCCGTGCCGACGGCGGCCTGGACCCTCGTCGCCGCCGGCGACGGCTCCGTCGCGCTGCAGCGCTTCGACCTCACCGCCGTGGTCGACGCGCCCGGCGCCACCGTCCCGCTCGCGTCGACGCGTGCGCTCGTGGACGCGGCAGGGGCGTGGGCCGCCGACCTCGAGGCGTCGACGGCGTCGCCCGCGGGCTGCCTGCGGCAGCTGGTGGTCGGCGGTCCGCCGTCGGCCCCCGAGCGCTACGTCGCGCTGTGGGACGCCTGCCCGGGGGGCCTGGCCGGCGACAGCCGCATCCACGTCGTGGACCTCACCGACGCCGAGGTGACGACGCTGCTCCCGAGCAACGACGACCCGGTGGGCCTCCGGCCCGGCGTCACCGACGCGGCGACCTTTACGACGGTCGCCGTGGAGATCGGCGTTGGCGGCGGCCGCACGCTGCAGACGCGCCGCTTCGACGCGCCCGCCACCCCCACCACCCTCGCGGCGACGCTCGACGGCGCGGACGACCTGCTCGACCTCGCGGTCGCCCGCGGTGCCTGGTGGGCCTTGGTGCGCCCTACGAGCGGCGACCCGCAGGTGCGCGTCGTCGCGCCCGACGGCACGACGACCTCACGTGAGGCCCTCGCGGGCGCCCTCCGGATCGCGGTCGGGACCGGCCCGGGCGTGGTCGCCTTCACCCCGAGCCAAGCGCAGGTGCTGTTCGACGAGGCGGCGTCGCCCGAGACCTTCGTGAGCGCCGTCGGCGTCGGCGACGCGCCGGACGCCGTGGGCGTCGCCATCGAGGCGAACGACTACGCCGTGGTGGCCGCCACGTCCGGCGCCCTGTGCGCCCTCGACGCGCGCGTGCCCGCCACCAACCCGGTCTGCGAGTTCACTCTGCCCTCGTCCGCCCTCCCGGCCGCCCGCTTCCTGACCTGGACCTACGCGGCGCCGTCCGCCCCCTGAGCCGACCGGCTGCCGGCGGCTTCGCCGGCCGCACCCTGCGCCGCTGCCACCGCCGCCACACCCTCGGCGATGTGGTCGTTCACGCGCGCCGCGACCAACCGCGAGGCCGTGTGGACGGCGTTGCGCACCGCGCGCGCGTCCGCCGAACCGTGGCCGATGAACGCGTACCCGTTGACGCCCAGCAGCGGCTGCGCGCCGTACGTGCCCGGGTCGAGGCGCTCCGCGATCTGCCGCAGCGCGGGCTTGGCGAGCAGCCCGCCGAGCTTCGCGCGCCAGGACGAGCGGAGCGCGCCGCGCACGAGCTCGAAGATCACCTTCGCCTCGCCCTCGGCGAGCTTGAGCATGACGTTGCCGGTGAAACCGTCGGTCACCACGACGTCCGTGGTGCCGGCGAGCAGGTCGCGTCCCTCGACGTTGCCGTGGAAGCGCACGCCCGGCGTCTGCTTCAGGAGCGCGTGGACGGCGATCGCGAGCTCGTTCCCCTTCCCCTCCTCCTCGCCGATCGACATCAGGCCCACGCTGGGGTCGGGCCGCTCGAGGAAGGCGCGCGCGTACACGCTGCCCATGACCGCGAACTGCTGCAGCCACCCAGGCCGGCAGTCGGCGTTCGCGCCGGCGTCGATGAGGGCGCAGAAGCCGTCGACGGTGGGGATGTTGGCCACGATGGCCGGCCGCTCGACGCCAGGCAGGCGCCCGAGCACCAGGAGCGCCGCCGCCATCGTGGCGCCCGAGTGCCCCATCGAGACGACCGCGGCCGCGCGGCCCTCCTTGACCAGGCGGGTGGCGACGACCACCGAGGCGTCCTTGCGCCGCCGCACGTCGCCGGCGTGGTCGTCCATGGCGATGACGTCGCCGGCGTGCTCGATCGGCAGCGACGCGTTCCGCGCGCGCAAGGCGCCCTCGAGGCGTTCGCGGTCGCCGACGAGCACGACGTAGCGGCCCGCGGCCACCGCCTCCAGGGCGCCGTCGACGGCGGCGTCGGGCATGCGCTCGCCCCCCATGGCGTCCAAGGCGATGGGCAGGTCGGTCGAGGAAGGGCGGGCGTCGCTCATGGGCCCATGCTACGCGGGCACCGCGGGCTAGCATGCGGGGCGTGGACGTGCGCACCTTCGAAGCCCCCGCCGGCGAACGGCTCGACGTCGCCATCGCCCAGGCGCTCGACCTGTCGCGCACCTTCGCCAAGGACCTGATCGACGACGGTTACGTGACGCTGGACGGGCGGCCGGTGGGCAAGCCGGCCACCAAGCTGTGCGGCGACGAGCTCGTCTCGGTACTGGTCCCGCCGCCGCGCCCGCACCACGTCGAGCCCGAGGACCTCGAGCTGCACGTGATCTACCAGGACGACGACCTCGCTGCGATCGACAAGCCGCCCGGCATGACCGCCCACCCCACCGCCACGCTGCGCACTGGCACCGTCGTGAACGCGCTCCTCGGCCGCATGCAGCTGAGCAAGGAGCGGACGATGGACCCGACGGACGAGGCGTACCGGCCCGGCATCGTCCACCGCCTCGACAAGGACACATCGGGCGTCATGGTCGTGGCGAAGCACGACGAGGCCCACCGCGAGCTCTCGGCCGCCTTCAAGAAGCGCCTCACGGCGAAGGCCTACGTCGCCATCGCGGTCGGCACCCTCCCGGACGAGATCCACGTGGACGCAGCGATCGGCCGCCACCCCGTCGAACGGCAACGCATGACCGTCGGTGGCGGCAACCCCAAGAGCGCGTCGACGATCGTCCGCGTGCTGGCGCGCGTCCCCGGCTACGTGCTGGTGCGCGCGCTGCCGCACAGCGGGCGCACCCACCAGATCCGCGTGCACCTCGCGCACCTGGGGGCGCCGATCCTGGGCGACCTGGTCTACGGCCGCCCGTCGGCCGCGATCGCACGCCAGGCGCTGCACGCGCAGCGGCTCACGGTGCCGCACCCGCGCGACCACCAGGCGATCACGTTCCAGGCCGACGTCCCCGCAGACATGGTGCACGCGTGGCTCGCGCTGGGCGGCAGTTGGCCCGTCGCGGGCGCCGAAGACCGGTGACGGACCCGTCCGGGGCCGCGACCGACGGGAGGGACCCGATGGATTACCGCTCGCTCTTCGACCTCAACGGCCGCCAGGCGCTCGTGATCGGTGCCGGTTCCGGCATCGGCGCCGCCATCGCCGAGGGCCTCGCCGACGTGGGCGCCGACGTCGCCTGCGCCGACCTGGACGCCGATGCCGCGGCCGCCACCGCCGCCACCATCGCCGCGAAGGGGGCGCGGGCGAGCGCCCACGCCCTCGACGTCACCGACGAGGCCGCGGTCGAGTCGCTGATCGCCTCGCTCCCGCGCCTCGACGCGTGCGTCGCGACGCCCTCCGTCAACGCCCGCAAACCCCTCCTCGATACCTCGATCGCCGAGTTCGACCGGGTCGTCCGGTTGAACCTGCTCGGGAGCTTCGTGGTCCTGCGGGCCGCAGGGCGCCGGATGGCCGACGCCGGCAAGGGCTCGATCGTGCTCCTGTCGAGCATCCGTGCGCAGGTGGTGGAACCGGGCCAGGGCGTCTACGCGGCGACGAAGGCCGGCACCCTGCAGATGGTGCGGGCGTTGGCCGCCGAGCTCGGCCCCAAGGGCGTGCGCGCGAACGCGCTGGCCCCCGGCGTGGTCGAGACGCCGCTCACGGCGCCCATCAAGGCGCACCCCGACTGGTACCGCGCCTACGCGGCGAAGTCGGCCCTGGGCCGCTGGGCGCAGCCGAGCGAGCTCGTCGGCCCGGCCATCTACCTGGCGTCGGACGCTTCGTCGTTCGTCACGGGCACGCTGACCGTGGTCGACGGCGGCTGGACGGCCGTCGACGGCCGCTTCACGCCGCCGCTTTGAGGAGGGCTCGATGACCGCCGACCCGCACCCGTCCACCGGCCCCGTACGCGTCGACGTCGACGCGCTCGCCACCGCGGCCGCAGCCGCCGTCGACGCCGACCAGGTCCTGCGCCTCACGCGCGACCTCGTGCGCATCCGCAGCGTCTGGGACGAGGCCACGGGCGCGAACGAGGAGGAGGCGGCCGGTTACGTCGCGCGGGTGCTGCGCGACCTCGGCCTGCACGTCTTCGTCGAGGAGGTCGCCCCCGGGCGGCCGAACGTCATCGCCGATTGGAGCGGCCACCGCTTCGTCGCCGGGCGCGACCGCACGCTGATGTTCGAGGGCCACACGGACGTGGTCACCGAGGGCGACCCGGCGAGCTGGACGCGCGACCCGTACGCCGCCTCGCTCGAGCACGACGCCGACGGGGGCACCCGCCTGTTCGGGCGCGGCAGCGCCGACATGAAGGCCGGCGTCGCCGCGGCCATCGCCGCGCTCGACGCCGTGCGCCGCAGCACCCCGAACTTGGCGGGCCGGGTGCGCATGGGCATCGTCGTCGACGAAGAGGGGATGATGTCGGGGATCAAGGACTTCGTCGCCCGCGGCTGGGCCAACGACGTCGACGGGGCGATCGTCTGCGAACCCGAGGAACTCGAGCTGTGCCTG
>JARGGE010000155.1 GCA_029210865.1 Trueperaceae bacterium | reverse complement strand
AAGGGGAGGTCGGCGACGACGATCTCGCGACCGACGGATACCGGGGCGTCGACGACCACGGTCGGCGGGCCGTCGCCGGGTTCGCCGACGATCGGCGCCACGACGACGGCGTCGAGGTCGGTCGCTTCGTCGGCGGCAGGGGCGGCGTCGGCTTCGACGCCCGCCTCGGTGGTCGGCTCGGCACCGGGTCCGGCCGGCGTGGTGGCCGCGTCGCTCGCCGCCGCATCGTCGCCTTCGGCGGCGGCGGGCGCGACCTCGGTGGCCGCAGGGGTGGTGGCCGGCGGCACGGCGACGCCGTCGCTGGCGGCGGGATCGGTGGCCGGGGTCTCGGCGGTGCGGCTCTGGGTGTAGAAGTTCACCCAGAAGAACGCTGCGGCAGCGAGGAGCAGGATCGCCACGAGGATGCGCGCGGTGCGGGACATCGCCATGCTCAACGCTCCCCGGGGTCGGCGCCGGTGAAGACGTACACCGTGAAGCCGAGGTTGCTGGACAGGGCGGGGTCGGTGCTGTCGTCGGCGGCGACCGACAGGCCGACCTGGTTGACCTTGGTGTAGCGCTGCAGCCCCTCGAGCACGCCGAGGAAGCCCATCGTCTCACCGAAGGTGCCGCTGGACGAGACCGTGAAGCCGAGCGGGCGCACGTCCTGGATGTTCTCGGAGGCCCCGCCCTGGCTGAAGCTCTGGACGGTGACGCCCGCCGCTTCGGCCGAAAGGCGCAGGTCGTCGATGACGTTCGACACCTGAGACTCGGTGGGGAGTTGCGAGAGGAAGACGCGGCGCTCCTCCTCGAGGAGCGCGACGGCGAGCCGCAGCTCCGGGAGGTTGCGGCGGGCGTCCTCGCCGCGACGGATCTCGACGTCGAGCCGCTGGATCTCGGACTCCAGCTCGACGATGCGGTCCTGGGCGGGCTGGTACAGGTAGAAGTACCAGAGCACGCCGCCGACGATCGTCAGCACCACGAGGATGATGGCGATGTCGCGTTGGCGGAGGTTGCGGAGCGAGAACCTCATCGCTCACCTCCGACGAAGCCACCGATGGTCAGGTTGTACGTGAACAGCTCCTCGTCCTCGCCTTGCCGCGAGGCGTTCTGGAAGAGCACGCCGAAATCGGGCGCGTTCTCGAGGTTGCGGACGAACTGCGCGAGCACCTCGGGGCCGCGCACGGTGCCCGAGATCGACGCCTCCGAGACCACCGTGGCCCCTTCGTAGCGCGCGGGGTCGCTGGTGGGCGGGTAGATCGCGCGCAGGTTCATCGAGCGGAAGTCGATCGCGGGCGTCGCCGCCTCGCCGCGGGCCGGCAGGGTTTCGAGCAGGGCGGCGATCTCGGCGGTCCAGATCACCTGACCGCGGCGGACCTCCTCGGCGACCGAGATCAGCTCGCGCAGCGCCTGCTGGCGCTGCTGCAGCTCGCGCTGCTCGGCGAGGAAGGGCTGAAGCAGGGCGAGCTGGTCCTCGCGGAGCTGGACGTCGCGCTCGAGGTTCGCGATCGTCTGGTTCGTGAGGTACTGGATGCCGAAAAGCACGCCCGCCACGACGAGCGGGACCGCCACCGCGAGGACCCGCCAGTAGCCGGGCTCGCGGATGCGCTTGAGGCTCTTCGGCAGCAGGTTGACGTTAATCAAGACCGCTCACCCCCCGCAGCGCCAACCCGAGCGGGACCGCGAAGGCGGGCCCCACGTTCTGGAGGTAGGCGCGATCGAACCGGTTCGTGTCGACCGTGACCGTGAGCCACGGGTCGCCGACCTCCACGCGCACGCCCAGGGTGTCGCCGATGGCCTCGGGGAGCCCTCGCAGGCTGGCGCCACCGCCGGTGACGAGCATCCGGCTGATGTTGGCGTCGCCCGTCTGGACGCGGAAGAACTCGAGGCTGCGGCGGATCTCGGTGGTCAGCTCGATCAGTACCGGCCGCAGCGCCTCGTAGACGCGGCTGGGGCTGTACTGCTCGCGCTTCGCGTCGAAGTTCAGCAGCTCCTCCTCGTCCTCGGACGGGATCGTGGCGGTGCCGAACTGCAGCTTGACGTCCTCGGCCGAATCGAAGTCGAGTCCGAACACGCGCTGGACGGCGGCCGTGAAGTCGTCGCCGCTGATGTTGATGTTGCGGTTCATGAGCACCCGCTCGCCGCGCACCAGCGTGATCGTCGTGTTCGACGCGGCGATCTCGAGGACGACGCCGATCTCGTTGGCCTCGGTGTAGCCGGTGCCGGTGAGGGTCGTCTTGTTCAGGTGCTCGCCGAGCAGCGCCCCCTTGAGCGAGCGAAGGAGCGAGAAGGGCTTGATGTCGATCACCACGGGCTCGAGGCCCGCCAAGCGGAGCGCCTCGACCTGCTGCGTCAACAGGTCGAGGCGCGCGGCGGCGATGACCACCTCGAGCTGGCCGCCGTCGGCCACGTCCTCGGGGTTGTCGAGCACGTAGAAGTCGAGCTCGACCTCGTCGATCGGGAAGGGGATGTAGCGCTCCGCCTCCCACTTGATCGCCTCCTCGAGCTCCTGGAGCGTCATCTTGGGGACCATGATGTTGCGGGTGATGGCCTGGCGGTTCGAGACGGCGGTGACGACGTGGCGCTTACGGATGCCGGCCTCGTCGAACAGCGACTTGATCTCGAGCGCGAGGCCCTGGGCGTCGGTGATCTGGTCGTCCTGCACCAAGCCGGGCGGCATGGGGCGGGTCGCCAGGGCCGCCAAGCTCGGTGGCTTGCCCTGACGGAGTTCGACCACCTTGAGGGCGGACGTCCCGATCTCGAGGCCAACGGCTTCGATCCGGGGTCGTAAGAAGCGCGACATCCGTTCGCGCGATGAGGCCATGGCGACTCCTCCTCGAAATCCTTGCGGAACTGTATCACGAGCCTCTCACGATGCCGGGTGGATTTTTCGCACCAGGGCGGGGTTCCTGGCATCGGGGGGGCGATGGGGGTCGGTCGCGGGGCGGCCCGAGGGCCGACGTCGCGCCCCTTGGAGCCCGAAACGACGTTCTCAGGAAGAGGGTTAGCGGAGGAGAACGCTGTTATCCGGACGAACGCCCGTACCTGCGGATCGCGCGTCCGCGGCTCACCCTTGCCGCGCGAGGTCGTTGAAGCGCACGTGGGCGTTGTGGAACTGCAGGTCGACGTGCCCGGTCGGGCCGTTGCGCTGCTTGCCGATGATGATCTCGGCGATGCCCTGCTTCTCCGAGTGGGGGTCGTAGTACTCGTCGCGGTAGATGAACATGACCAGATCCGCATCTTGCTCGATCGCGCCCGATTCCCTCAAATCCGAAAGCATCGGCCGCTTGTTTGGCCGCGCCTCGACCGCGCGCGAGAGCTGGGAAAGCACCAACACCGGCACGTCGAGTTCTCGCGCCAATGCTTTCAGGCCGCGCGAGATCGTGCTGATCTCCTGCTGCCGGTTCTCGTTCTGGCGGCCGTGGCCGCCCGACATCAGCTGCAGGTAGTCGACGACGATCAGCCCCAGCTCGTGCTCCGCCATCAGCCGGCGCGCGCGCGAGCGCAGCTCCATGACCGTGAGGTCGGCGTTGTCGTCGATGAAGACCTTGGCCTCGGACATGCGGCCGGCGGTGTCGGCCAGGCGCTGGAAGTCGCGGTCGGAGAGCTGCCCGCTGCGGACGCGGCTCATGTCGACGCGCGCCTCGGAGCAGAGCATGCGGGTGACGAGCTGCACCCCCGACATCTCGAGCGAGAACAGCCCGACCGTCTTCTGCTCGCGCAGCGCCACGTTCTGGGCGATCGTGAGCGCGAAGGCGGTCTTGCCCATGCTGGGTCGCGCGGCGAGGACGTTCAGGCTCGAGGGCTGCAGCCCCGCCGTCATCGCATCGAGCTCCTTGAAGCCCATGCGCAGGCCCGACACGGGGTCGGGGTTGGCGAAGTACTCGTTGATCTGCTGGAAGGTGGCGTTGACGAGCTGCGGCATCCCCTCGAAGAAGCTGCGCCGCTTGGAGGTGGCGAGCTCGAAGATCGCCGACTCGGCCTCGTCGAGGAGCTGCTCGAGCGGCGCCGACTGCTCGTAGGCGTTCTGGAGGATGCGACCGCTGGCGCCGATCAGGTCGCGCAGGACGGCCTTCTCGCGCACGATGTTGGCGTAGCTCTCGGCGTAGGCGGCGGTGGGGACGCCCTCGGCGAGGCCGATGAGGTACGCGACGCTGCCGACCGCCTCGAGGTCGCCGGTCTGGCGCAGCTCTTCGGTGAGGGTGACCAGGTCCATGGGCTCGCCGCGGCGGAAGAGCCGCTCGACGGCGCGCCAGACCTTGCGGTGGCCCTCCTTGTAGAAGTGCTCGGCCGTCAGCGTCCCTTCGAGCGACGCGTAGACCTCGTTGTCGAGCAGGATGCTCCCCAGGACGCTCTTCTCGGCGTCGAGGTTGTGCGGTGGGGTGCGGCTTTCCACGCGGCTCATGCTACGACACGTCCCACGCGCGCCGGCGCCCACCCGGTGGCGGCGCCCAGCGACGCACGGCGTAGGATGGCGCCCATGACCGACCTCGTTCCGGCCGTGCTCGCGGCCGCCCTCGGCTACGCGATCGGCACCCTCCCGGTCGGTGCCGCGTGGGTCCGCCGGCTCACCGGCCTCGACGCCCGCGACCTCAACCCGCACCTGCTGGGCGTCGAGAACGTCTTCCGCCTCGCCGGCGCCCCGGCAGCGCTCGGCAGCTTCGGCCTCGACGTCTTCAAGGGCGCGGTCGTCGTGGCGGCGCTCGCGCCGCTCGCGCCCGCGGCCGCGGCTTTCGCCGCCGCCGGCGCCTACGTGGGCCATCTCGCGCCCTGGCCAGGGGCCTGGGGCGGCCTGGTGCCTCGCGGCCGGGGCAACGGCGTCCTGCTCGGCGTGTTGGCCGCCTGGGGGACGGTCGGTGGCGGCCCGACCTGGGCCCTGGCGCTGCCGGTCGTGGTCTACGCGGCGGTGTTGGCGGCCACCCGCTTCGTCGTGCTGGGCACCCTCGCCGGCCTCGCGAGCCTGCCCCTCGCCTTGATCGTCACCGGCGCCGGGGCGGCGCCCGTCGTCGCCGGCCTGGCGATCGCCGGCGTGGGGGGCTGGCGCCAGAAGTCCGCGTGGGCGCGGTGGCGCGACGGCACCGAGGCGCGGCTCGGCGACCCGCCCGCCGTGCGCGGGCTCGACCCGCACGTCGTGCTGGCCGCCTTCATGGTGCACCCGATGACGCTCGACGACCTGTGGCAGCCGCGCAGCCAGCATTGGCTCCGGATCGCCGTCGGCCGTGGCTGGCTCCCGGAGGCTTGGCTGCGCCGCCTGCTGCCGCACCTGCGCCCGCAGGTGCAAGGGGAGATCCGCGGCGTCGAGCTCCCCGACGGCCGCGAGCTGCGCGTGGCGCTCATCGCCGGTCCGATGCTGCCCGAGCAGATCCGCTCCGACGCCGAGGGGGCGGAGCGGATGGCGATCCTAGGCGCGCGCCTGGCGCGCGAGCTCGGGGCCGAGGCGTTCGGCCTCGGCGCCTTCTGGTCGACCGTCGGCGAGAAGGGGGTGGCGGTCCAGGCGGCGGTCCCCGACCTGGCGATCACGAACGGCGGCGCCTATACGGCGGCCACCGTCCGCGCCGCGGTCCCGGGGCTGCTCGAGCGCTTCCGGGCCGAAGGGGGCGACCTGCAGCACGCGACCGCCGCCGTCGTCGGGGCCAACGGCGTCGTCGCCTTCGGGGTCGCGCGCGTCCTGGCGCCCGAGGTGGCGCGCCTCATCCTCGTCGGCCGCGATCTCGAGCGGCTGCAGCGTTCGGCGACGACGCTGGGCCGCAAGCACCCCGACCTCGTCGTCGACGTGACCACCGACGTCGCCGCGGTCCGCGCGGCCGACCTGATCTTCACCGCGACCAGCGACCCGAACCCGGTGGTGCTGCCGGCGCACGTGCGCCCCGGCGCCTGGGTCTACGACCTCGGGCGCCCGGCCGACGTGCATCCGGACGTCGCCGACGCGCCCGGCGTTCAGGTGGTGCCCGGCGGCGTCGTGCGCCCGCCCGGACGCCTGCGGAGCGCCATCGACCTGCACTTCGGCGACGGCCTGGTGCCCGCTTGCTTGGCCGAGACGATGATCATGACCGCCACGCGCGCCTTCGACCGCGCCTCGCTCGGACCGCAGACACGGAGCGCCGACATCGAGTGGTACCTCGCGGAGGGCGAGCGCTTGGGCTTCGAGATCGTCACGCGCGACCTGCGCTACGTCGACGACGCGCCACCGGCCGCGGCGGCCGCGCCCGCATGAAGGCGTACCGACTGCCCGGCGCCGCCCGCGAGCCGGAGCGCCTCGAGGGCGCGGAAGGCGCGGTCCTCTGGGACGCCGGCGCGACGTCGATCGCGGTCGACGGCGACGACGTCGTCGCGTACTTCGAGGCTCCGGCCACCGGGCACCTCCCGGCCGACGGGGCGTGGGAGGACATCGACGAGGTGGACCACGTCGCCGCGTACCACGCCGGCCTGCAGGCGGTGGCCGTCGGCCCGCTGGTGGTCGCGCCCACGCACCGCGAGGTCACGCTGCAGCCGGGGCAGACGGTCGTCTGGCTCGACCCCGGCATGGCCTTCGGCACCGGACACCACGAGACGACGCGCCTGGCGCTCGCGGCGCTCGCCCGCCTCGACCTGGCGATTGTCGAAATCGGCCGACACGAACGCCCCGACGCCTTTGACTTGCAATCGAATGGGTTCGCCCCGGTTGATGAACACCTGGGTGCTGCTGGTTCCCTTGGAGTAATAGGCA
>JARGGE010000154.1 GCA_029210865.1 Trueperaceae bacterium | reverse complement strand
ACCCGGGCCAGCACCGTATCGAAGAACGCTCGGTGGACGACCTCCACACCGCCCGCGGTCAACCCGGCGGCCAGCGCTCGGGCCCGCTCGAGACCATGTGGGCCACGGCCGCGAACGGCCGACCGATGGCGCCGTCGTCGATCGCGGCGCGCGCGGTCTGCAGGCCCACGCCCAGGAAGGTGTCGGGCGCGCCGCCGAGCGGCAGGCCACGCGCCTGCGCCAGGTCGACCAGCGCGCGCGCCTCGGCGGCCGTCGCGGCGAGCGGCTTCTCGGAGTACACGGCCTTGCCGGCCTCGAGCGCGCGCCGGTTGACGTCGTAATGCGCGCCGGGGATGGTCAGGTCGACGACCACGTCGACGTCGGCCCGCGCCAGCAGCGCGTCGGGCGCGAGCGCGTCGCCCACCCCGAAGGCGTCCGCTTGGCGTTGCGCCCGCGCCACGTCCAGGTCGGCCAGCGCGACCACGCGTGCGCCGGGCGCATGGGCGAAGGTGCGCAGGTAGGCGCTGCTGATGGTGCCGCAACCGATGATGCCGATGCCGATGGTCATGGGGTCCCTTCCGAACGCGAGGACCGCGTCGGCCCAGGGTACGCCGAGGACGGGCGCGGGGTCACGAGCCGCGGGTCACGCGCGCTCGGTGGACCCAAGGCCCTCGGCCCACCGGAGGAAGCGCTCGCCGTTGGCCAGCGGCGGGCCGTGCCCGAAGCAGACGAGGCTGGGGTGCAGGGCCGCGATCTTCCGGATCGAACGCCGGTTCTGGAGGGGATCGAGGGTGACCCGGGGCGCGGGCTCGCGCAGGCCGGGGCTCAGCGACGGCGGCGGGTGGTGGGCGACGACGTCGCCGAGGATGACGACGCCGTCGGCGGGGCGCCAGAGCGACAGGTGGCCGGGCGTGTGGCCCGGCGTCGCGATCACCTCGAAGCCGGCGACGGCGTCGCCCTCGCGCAGCGTGCGATCGACGCGGTGCCCGGGGACGCCGATCCGTTCCGCGAGCTGGAAGAGCCGGCGGCGGGGCCCACGCCACGGACTCGCGAAGGCGGCGGTCTCGGCGACGTCGCGATCGGCGGCGCCGCACCAGAGCGGCACCTGCCGCGCCGCGCACAGGGCGGCGCTGGCGCCCTGGTGGTCGGGGTGGGCATGGGTGAGCAGGTGCGCGCTCACGCGGCGGCCCTCGAGGGCCGCCAGGAGCCGCCCCAGCGACCATGGCCAGCCGGCGTCGATCAGCACGTCACCGACGAGGTAGGCGTTCAGCCCGCTGCGCGGTTGCAGCGGCAGCTGCCACACGTCGGGGGCCAGCGCCACGAGGGCGTCCATCGCATCGTCTCCCTGCCCGCTTCCTCGAGGATACGCGCGGGGGGCCGATCGCTCGGTGCTTCGTGGTCACGCGGCGGTCGTCGACGGCCCGGGCCCGCGGCGCGCGACCGCGGCGTCCGTCAGCGCACGCGCGGCGAGCGCTCCAGCTCGGCACCGAAGGCGGACAGGCGCGGGGGTACCGCCCCGGCGGGGTACGGCGCCAGGGTCGCGGGGTCGATCGCGAGCACCGCCACGTCGAACGGGTCGAACCCCACGTCCACGACGAGCAGGCCGTTGCGCGGGGCGAGGCCGGCGCCGCGCAGGGCCCGGCCGCCGACCGCCCCGGGCGCGAACAGGAGCTCGAGGCCGCCCCAGGCGGCGGCGTAGAACGCGCCTTGGTGCCCGCCGAGGTAGGTGTCGACGTCGCCGGCGACCAGCAGGTCGCGCAGCTCCTCGGCGCGCCAGAGCGCCTCGCCGTCGCGGTCGCGCCCCTCGGCGACGCCCAGCAGCGGCAGGTGGCCGACCACCCAGCGGAGCGCGGCCGAGCGCGCGCTCGGCGACGCGAGCGCGGCCGCCAGGGCCGCCCGTTCGCGGTCGTCGACCACCGGCCCCGAGGCGTCGACCACCGCGACGAAGAGCGGTCCCAGCCGGAAGGGCCAGGCGAAGGGGACGTCGTCGAGGGCGGCCGCGGCGCGCTCGCGCGCGAAGGCGTAGGCGCCGTCCGCGTCGCGCAGCTTCGAGGCGTCGTGGTTGCCCAGCGCCGCCGCGTACGGGACGCCAGCGGCGCGCAGCGGTGCGGCGATCGCGGCGTCGAAGGCCGCCCACATCGCGGCGAAGCGCTCGTCCGGCAGGGCGCGTGACTGCCCGGCGACGAGGTCGCCGGGCAGCAGGACCAGGTCGGGGCGCCAGACGTCGACGATCGCGGCGACGGCGCGGTGGACCGCGTCCGCGTACGCCGTGGCGCCGTACGGACCGTTCAGGTCGCCGAGGACGACGACGCGCAGCTCGCCGCGCGGCGGGTCGAAGACCGCCTGCGCGGGCGCGGGCGCGGCGAAGAGCAGGAGGCACAGCAGGGCCGTCAGGCTCCGGCCCGATCGCGACCGCGATCGGCCGGGGCGTCGTTCGTGCGCTGGTGCGCTGGGCGCTGCGTTCGTTCGGAAGCCTTCCCAAACCATGGTCGCGCGTAGGATACTGCGGCGCATGAACCGTCCGGCCCCCGGCACGCCCGGCGTCCGAGGTGCCGACCCCCTGGCAGGTGCCGGTACGCGCCCCGATCGCGCCCGTGGCCCCGGTGGGTGAGGCCTTCGCGCTCGGTGACGAGCGCGGGGTGACGCGGCGCTACGGGCTGCTCGTGGCGCTGCAGGAGTTCGCCATCTGGCTGCCGTTGCCGGTGCTCGTGCTGCACCTGACCGACCGCGGCTTCGACCTGGCCGCCATCGGCTTCGCCTTCGCGCTGCGGGCGGTGTTCGTCGTGCTGCTCGAGGTGCCGACCGGCGGCCTCGCCGACGCGATCGGGCGCAAGCCGGTCGCGCTGGCCTCGCAGGCGGCCACGTTCGCCTCCTTCGTGGCGCTGCTGGTCGTCGGTGGGCCCGGCACGCTCCTTGCGTACGGGGTCTTCCAGGGGATCGGGAGCGCGCTGCACAGCGGCGCGCTCGAGGCCTGGTACGTCGACCGGCTCACGGCGACCGGCGAGGGCGTCGACCTGCAACGCCACCTCGCGACCATCGGGGTGGTCCAGACCGCGGCGATGCTGGCGGGCGCCGCGCTCGGCGGCGCGCTGCCCGCGCTCTTCGCCGGCTTCGCCCTGCCGTGGCCGCTGGCGGGCTTCGGGGTCGCGCTCGCGGCGGGCCTGCTCCTGCGCCTCGTGGTGGTGGCGTTGACCGCGCTCTTGGTCGTCGAGCCCGAGTTCGCCGGTCGCGCCCGGTGGCCGGTCGCCTTCCAGACGCCGACCATCGTGCGCGACGGCTTCCGGCTCGTGCGCCGGCTGCCGACGCTCAAGTGGCTGCTCCTCGCCGGTGGCGCCATGGGCTGGGCGCTGACCGCGGTCGAGACCTTCTGGCAGCCGATCGCCAGCCTCACCTTCGGCGCGGACCCGGCCACGAGCGGCGTCTACGGCGCCCTCGGCTTCGTCCTGGGTACCTCCGGGCTGCTCGGGAGCCTGGCCGTGATGCGCTATGGCGACCGCTTTCCGGGGGGGCCGGTCGCCCTCGCCGCAGCGACCCAGCTCGCCAAGGCGGCCGCGATGTTCCTGCTCGCCGTCCAGGCTGGCGGGCTCGGCGTCGCCGTCGGCCTGAGCCTGGCCTACGTCGCCATCGCCGCCCAGAACGCGCCGCACGACGCGCTGCTCAACGAGGCGGTGCCGAGCGAGCGGCGTTCGGTGGTCCTGAGCATCCACTCGTTGGTGTTCTTCGCGGGGATCGCGCTCGGCTCGAGCGTGCTCGGCGTCGTCGCGAGCGCCGCCGGTCCGCAGGTTGCGATGGCGCTCGCCGGCGCCGCGACCGCGGTGGCGGCGGGGGCGTACGCCGGGGTCGCGCCAGCGCGGAGGCGGGCGGGCGTCGGGCTCGCGGTCGCGGTCTGCGTTTCGGCCGCGGCCGACGCCGCCGATGTCGCCGCCGTCGTCGCCGTCGGGCCGGTGAGCGAGGAGCTGGCGGGCGACTGAACCCGGGCTCGAGCGCGCCGAGCGGCGAACATCGTGTGAATGCCATTGACATGGAATATCGGTGTTGGTACGGTCGACATGGAATCGGAGGGTCGCCGTGCCCCGTGCCTACGACAACACCAACCGCGCCCGCGCGGCGGCCCGCACCACCGAGCGGATCGTCGCCGCCACGGAAGCGCTCCTCGCGGACGGACCCATCGGCGACGTCACCCTGCAGGCCATCGCGGCCGGCGCGGGGGTCACCGTCCAGACGGTGCTGCGCCACATGGGGTCGCGCGACGGCTGCTTCGCGGCGGTGGGGGAGCGGATCGGCGCCCGCGTCGAGGCGCAGCGCGGCGGCACCGCGCCCGGCGACGTCGACGGCGCCATCGCCGCGCTGATCGGGCACTACGAGGCCGAGGGGCGGCTGGTGCTCAACCTGCTCGCCCAGGAGGGGGGCGGCGAGGCCGTCGCGCGCGAGGCGGCCGAGGCGGGCCGTGCGTACCACCGCGCCTGGGTCGTGCGCTGCTTCGGGCCGTGGGATCCGGAGCCGGATCCCCGGACGGTCGACGCCCTCGTCGCCGCCACCGATCTCTACGTGTGGAAGCTGCTGCGCCTCGACCTCGGGCGCTCCCCCGAAGCCACCGAGGCCGTGGTCGCGCGCCTCGTCCGGTCCGTCCTGGAGGCACCATTGCGGCCGCCGCCTCCTCGCCCCGCCGGAGGTGCGTCCAGGCGCGCATGTCCAGGCGCACGTACGCCGCGAGGCGATCGCCGAGTTCCTCGTAGGTCGCCGCGGCCTGCTCCGCCCAGCGCTCCGCCTCCGCGGCGTCGTCGAGCCAGCAGTAGGCGTGCGAGACGTTCTCGGCGGTGGCGGCCAGCGCGCGCCGATGCCCCAGCTCGCGGTCGATCGCCATCGCCGCGAAGCTGGACGCGATGACCTCCCGGTAGTCGCCGCGCACCCAGGCGAGGTAGGCCACGTCGCGGTAGCCGCGCGCCCGGGAGCGCGAATCGCCGAGCGCCTCGAACAGCGCGTCGGCCTCGGCGAAGGGCGCGGCCGCGCCGGCCCGGTCGCCCTGCACCGACCGCAGAGCCATGCGCTTCAAGGCGGCCTCCGCCCGCACGGCCGGGTCGCCGACCCGGTCCGCGAGGACCACGAGCCGCTCGATCGTGTCGATCCACTCCGGGCGCCGGCCCATGAACTCGAGGAGCCGCTCGATCGCCTGCAGGGCATCGAAGCGCTTCCGATCCGGGTCGTCGAGCCGCGGCGCGATCGCCAGCATGCGCGCGTACGCCGCGCGGGCGACCTCCCAGGCGCTGTCGGCCTCGGCGTACCGCGCCGCGACGTGCAGGTGTGCGTACGCCTGCGGCCACAGCTGGGCGCGCAGCGCATGGTGCGCCAGTTCGGCGTCGCCCGCGCCGTCGGCCTCCAGCGCTCGGAGCACGCGGGCGTGCAGCGCCCGTCGGGCGGGCGGTCCCAGGCTCTCGTAGACCGTCTGCCGCAGCTTGTCGTGGGCGAAGGCGTACGATCCGTCCGCGCCCGCCTCGATGAGCCCGGCCGCGATGAGGGGCTCGAGCGTCGCCCACACCGCTTCCGGGGCGCGGCCGATCACGCGCTCCAGCACGTCGAAGGTGAACGAGCGCCCGATCGCGGCCGCCGCGTCCAGCACGGATCGGGCCCCCTCGTCGAACCCGCGGTACCGAGCCCAGATGAGCGAGCGGATCGACTCCGGCACGCCGACCGTCGCGACGCGGTCCCCGTCGGGGGCGACGAGCCCGCGGGCGCCGTCCGGCTCGAGCTGGTGCGTGTCGCGCAGCCAGCGCAGGTACTCCAGGACGTAGAAGGGGTTCCCCTCCGACTCGTCGTGGACGAAGGACGTGAACCGCTCCAGCTCGGCGGCGACGCCGCCGAGCACCTCGGCGACGAGGTCGCGGGTGTGGTCGGCGCCGAAACGACCCAGGCGCACGATCCGGATCGCGCGCCGCTCGGACAGCTGCGCCTTCCAGCGCTCGAGCACGGTCCGGTCCTCGCGGCGCTGGGTGGCCACGATCAACACGCGCTCGTCCCGGATGCGGTGGGCGGCGTAGGCGAGGAACTCGAGCGTCGCCGCGTCGGCCCACTGCACGTCGTCGACGAACAGCACCGCCCCGCGTCCCTCCGCGGCGGCGTGCGTGAGCCGCGCCGTCAGCCCCCGATGGACGCCGCCGCGGTCCCTGGGTTCGCTGGTCGTGAAACGGGCGACGTCCGCGACGGGTGCGATCGCCGCGGTGCCTGCGACGCCCAGCGCCGCGCGGACGGGCTCCAGGGGGGCGCTCAGGTCGCGCTCAAGCAGCGTCCCGTGAAGGCGCGGACGCCATCGGGGAGGGCGGCCAGGAAGGTCTCGACCAGGCGCGTCTTGCCGACGCCGGCCTCGCCCTCGACCACCACGAGGCCCCCTTCGCCGGCCAGCGCCGAGGCGAGGCGCTCGTCGAGCTCCGCGAGCTCGGCGCGCCGGCCGACGAAGGACGTCGTGCCCCAGGGCACCGGCGGGCTGCGTGGGCGCGGCCGCGGCGCGACGGTGGGTGCGACCGGCGTGGTGCCGGCGCCGTCGACGATCGCGCGATGCAACTCCTCGAGGGCGGCGTCGGGCTCGACGCCGAACTCCGCGCCGAGGTCGCGAACGTACGCCGCGTACAGCCGCGCGGCCGCGTCGAGGCGACCGGCGGCCGCGAGGCTCCGCAGTCCGCAGCCCACCGCGCGCTCGTCCAGCGGGTCGGTGCGCAGCAGCGCGAGC
>JARGGE010000153.1 GCA_029210865.1 Trueperaceae bacterium | reverse complement strand
GCACGTCGAGGCGCGCCCCGTAGGCCTGGTGGCGCCGCACGGCGTGGCGCTGGGACTGGTCGATCAGGCTGCCGACCGGCGCCTCCATGACGAGGAAGGGCATCAGGTACTCGAACATCGAGCCGGACCACGAGAGCAGCACCGATCCGCTGCCGACGGGCGCCGCGCCGCGGCCCAGACGGAACCAGTGGCGGGTCTCGGCGTCGCCCTTGGCGATCGCGAAGAGGCTCGCGAGCCGCGCCTCCGAGGCCAACAGGTCGTAGCAGCTGCGGTCGAGCCCGTTCTCGTCGAGCGAGTAGCCGATCGACAGCAGGCCGCGCTCTGGGTCGATCAGGAACGAGAAGTCCATCGCCAGCGCGATCGACCGCGCGGTGGCCGCCACGGCGCGCACGCGCACCGCGAGCGCGGCCTGCCCGGCGGCGTCCAGCCCCGCGTCCCCGTCGTGACCGGCCCACGCGCGCTGCAGGGCGTCCACCCAGAAGGCGAGGTCCGCGGCGTCGGGGCCGGACGCCGCGAGGTCCGCGGCGTCAAGACCTGCGGCGCGGAGGTCCGCGGCCGCGCGAACGACCCCGTCGACGAGCGGTCCGAGCGTCGCCCACGGCGCGTCCGGCGCGGACAGGGCGGCTTCGAGCGCGTCCAGCGCGCTCGCGAGCGGTCGCCCAGCGATGCCGCGACCCGCGCCGCCACGACCCGCGCCGCCACGACCCTCGGGGCCGCGGGCTTCGGACCCCCGTGCCGTCGCCCCGCGCGCGAGGGCCTCGCGCGCGAGAAGCAGCGCGTCACGGAGGCCGCGGCGCGCCTCGGGAGCGCAGAGCGCGTCCATCCACGCGTCGCACGCGTTCGCGACGACGACGAGGTGGCCGGCGAGGTTGCCGCTGTCGACCGACGAGACGTACCCAGGATCGAGCACGCGGCCGTCCTCGATCGCGTACCAGTTGAACAGGTGCCCGCGGAAGTGCTCGAGCGACGCCACCGACGCCAAGGTCGCCTCGAGCCGCGCGACCGTCTGCGCGGTGCCCGCCCAGCCGAAGTCGCGGGCCGCCACGGCCGACAGCAGGTACAGCCCGATGTTCGTCGGCGAGGTGCGCCGCGCCACGACGGGGTTCGGGTCCTCCTGGAAGTTGTCGGGGGGCAGGTGGCGCTCCTCGGCGGTCACGAAGGTCTCGAAGAAGCGCCAGGTGCGCCGCGCGACGAGGCGGAGCTCGAGCGCGTCCTCGGTCGGCAGCGCGCGCCGGCGCGCCGCCGTCGGCGTGCGGCTGATCCAGCTCGCGACCGCGGGCGCGGCGGCCCATAGCGCTGCGAACGGGAGGACCCACGGCGCCGACGCGGGCGCCAGCGCGAGCACGCCAGCCGACGCGGCGAGCGCGAGGAGCATCCCCCCCGCCATCGCTCGGTAGGAGCCCGCCACGCCGAGGGACGGACCGCTCGCCTGCCGCGCCGCCGTCGTCCACTCGAGCAGGTGGCGGCGCGTGACGTACACCCGCACCAGCGTCCGCAGCACCGCGTCGACCATCCACCAGGCCGTGTCGGCCAGGAAGACGATCGACAGGACCGCCTGCGCGGACGAGCGCTGGACGCCCGCGCGCAGGGTGGCGAGGTGGTTGCGGACCCGCACCCCGCTGCGCCGCGGCACCACCGCGTAGAACGCCGGCAGGAACGCCGGCACCACGAGCGCGCCCAGCACGAAGCCGACGGCGACCGCGCGTCCGGCCGGGGGCAGCAGCCAAGCGGACACCAGGGCGACCAGCGCCGAGGGCGCCAGCAGCGAGCGACGCAGGTTGTCGAGCATCTTCCAGCAGCCCAGCGGCGGCACCGCGAGGGGCCCCGTGCGCCGCCCGAACAGCCACGGCAGCAGCTGCCAATCGCCGCGCGTCCAGCGGTGCTGGCGCTTCACCGCGACGTCGTAGCGCGCCGGCGAGGCCTCCACCACCTCGACGTCGCTCGCCAGGCCGGCGCGCGCGAAGACGCCCTCGAACAGGTCGTGGCTGAGCAAGGTGCCGTCCGGGATCCGCCCGGCGAGCGCCGCCTCGAAGGCGTCGACGTCGTAGAGGCCCTTGCCGGTGAACGACCCTTCGCCGAAGAGGTCCTGGTACACGTCCGAGACGGCGGAGGCGTACGGATCGATGCCGCTGGGACCCCCGAACACCCGACGGTAGAGGGAGTCCTCCCCAGGTTCGGGGAACGGCGCGGTCACCCGCGGTTGCAGCACGCCGTAGCCGCGCACGACGCGGCGACCGGTCGCGTCGAGCACCGGTCGGTTGAGCGGATGCGCCAGCTTGCCGACCAGCTTGGGCGCCGCCCCGCGCGGCAGGCGGGTGTCGGCGTCGAGCGTCAGGACGAAGCGCACGCCCTCCGGCACCCAGGCCGGGTGTCCGCCCAGGGGGAGGAAGGTGGTGTCGGTCGCGCCGCGCAGCAGGCGATTGAGCTCCCGGAGCTTGCCGCGCTTGCGCTCCCAGCCCATCCAGACGCCCTGACCGGCGTCGAACACGCGGCGCCGATGCAGCAGGAGGAAGCGGGGACCCGCGGGACCCGGGGCGTGGCGTCGATTGAGCCGGTCGACCGCGTCGACGGCGGCGGCGAGCAGCGCCTCGTCGCCCGGGACCTGCTCGGTGTCGGCATCGGCGCCGTCGGAGAGCAGCGCGAAGGTCAGGTCGCCGTCGGCGCCGGCAAGGTGGTGGACCTCGAGCCGTTCGAGCTGTTCGGCCAGCTCGGCTTCGCTGGTCAGGATCGTCGGCACCACCACGAGCGTGCGCCAGGTGCCGGGCACGCCCTCGCTCAGGTCGAGGCCGGGCAGCGGCGTCGCCCCCAGCCGACGCGTGATCAGGCGGTGGACCAGCGCCGTCGCGAGTTCGCTCATCGGCAGCGCCATCGCCACCGCGATCCACGCCAGCCACGCGGCGCCCACGCCGGCGCCGGCCAGCGCCGCCACGACCAGAGCCACCAAGAGCGCCGTGGCGAGCCCGATCGCGCCCACGTAGCCCAGGAGCCCGAGCCGCACGGCGGCACGCCGGACCCGCGTCCGCAGCGGCGCGCGCGCGCCCAGCGCGCGCTCGAAGGCGAGGCGTCCGTCGCCGATCAGGTGGTGGCCGGGATCACCGACGCGCGCGGCCTCCTCGGGCTCGGCCGCGGCCGCGACCGCGCCGGCCGCGGCGTCGTGCGCCGCCGCGAGGACCCGATCCGTGACCTCGAGCTCCGTATGGCTCGAGCCGCGGGCCAGGGTCTCGATCGCGCCGCGGTAGAGGTCGCGGGTCGCGAAGTCCATCCCGGCGAAGGCGCTGCGCGCGCGCAGGCGCTCGTCGACGAGGCTCACGCGCTCGAACAGCTCGGCCCAATCGATGCTCGACACGAGGCGCATGCTGGTGACGACGTTGCGCATCGTGACGTTCGACGCGCCCAGCCGCTGCTGGGTGTACGCGAGGACGCCCTCGATCGAGGTGCCGTCGCGTCCCAGCCGCTCCTCGAGCCAGCCGAGCGCGGGGGTGGTCGTGGGGTCCTGGTCGCGGAGCCGCTTGGCCAGTTGGGCGGCGAAGGCGGCGCGCCAGGCGGCGTCGGCGCGCGGCGTCAGGTCGGACTCGCGCCACGACCGGCTCGACCCCTCCGTCTGGATGCGATCGGCCAGCGCGTCGGCCGCCGCGTAGGCAGCGCGGTCGGCGTCGATCTCGTCCGCGAGCCGCCGCAGGTTCTCGATCAGGACGAACCGGAGCGTGATCGCGACCGCCCAGAGCTCGCCGATCGTGAGGGGTTGGACGCGCTGGTAGGCGGAGATGAAGCGGCCGAGCAGCTCCGGCTCGACGTCGCTGTCGGTGTGGGCCACGTAGGCCCACGCCAGGCCGAGCACCCGCGGGTACCCCGCGAACGGACCGTCGGCCAGCTTCGGGAGCTGGCGGTAGAAGCCGGGCGGCAAGGCGTCGCGCACCTCGCGCACTTGGGCCTCGACGACGTGGAAGTTGTCGAGCAACCACTCGCTCGCCGGCACCACGCCGTGGCCCCGCGCCACCTCGGTCGCGCTGGTCCGGTACGCGGCCAGCAGCGCCGCGGCGTCGTCGTCGAGGCGCGTGCGCAGCGAGCGCACGACGCGCGGCCGGTCGGTGACCGGCTGCGCCGCCGCGAGGCTCGCCGCATGCTGCTCGAGGCGCTCCGCACCGAACAGCTCGTGCCGCACCGGCGCCTGGTCGTTCCAAGGCGGCGACGAAGCGCGCTGCGCACGAACACGGGGGACGCGCGGGACCATGAGCGCCTTCCTGGGCGTCGTCGCGTGGGACGAGCGGCGCGGTGGCCGCGCAGGGCGGTCACGACGGGACGTGCGTCCAGCTTAGGCCCTGGCGCGCTCCGGCTCGGTACGGGTGCGCGCTCCGGACCGCCGCACTGCGTGCTCGATCGGCCTCGCGACGTCGGTCGCGATCGATGGGTGTGCCCGGGCATCGCACGTTGGTCCGCCGCGGCCCGCGGGCGGCCGCACGTCCGGTTCGGCCGGCGCCGACCGGGCCCGTGCGGGCACCCGTCACGCCGGATCCGCCCGCGGCGCGCCATGGTGGAGGCTGACCCGAACCCCGAACGACCCCCCGTACGTGTTCCACGCCGACCTCGTCCACCGCTTCACGCCCGTGCCCGCCGGCGAGATCGTCAGCGAGCTGCTGCACCACGACGACCACGTCAAGGTGACGCTCTTCGGCTGCTCCGACGGCGAGCAGCTCTCGGAGCAGATCGCGAGCAAGTCCTTCATCCTCCAGGTGCTCGCGGGAGAAGCGCGCTTGGTGCTGAACGGCGACGACGTGGTCGCCGGCCCCGGCAGCTGGATGCGCATGGCGCCCGGCGAGCACCGACCGATCACCGCGGTCGGCGAGGCGACCCTGTTGCTCACGCTCCTGAAGGACTAGGCGCCGACGGCGGCGCACGCGGCGCCCCCACTGCTCACCCCGTCGGCACCAGCGAGCCCACCGCCATGGCCACCAGCGCCAGCAGCGCGAGCGCCATCCCCAGCGGCCCGCCCCACGCGCCGAGCGTCCAGGCGGGGTCGAGCACCGCGCCGCTGCGGCGCGCCTCCACGTACATGGGGAGCGTCACCAGTGCGAGCACCAGCCCGGTGGCCCCGGCCGCCAGCCGCAGCCATTCGAGGAAGTGCCACGCCCCCGCCCAGAGCACCAGCAGCGAGGGCAGCGTCGCCAGCGCCCAGGCGAGCCGCGGGCCGGCGCCGGTCCGCTCGTGCACGATGTCGGCGAGCGCCAGCGAGACCGACCAGTAGCTGGTGACGAAGGCCGCGACGAGCAGCAGCGACCCGACGGTGCCCACCCACGGGGCCACGGCGGCCGCGATCCCGACGATCGCCACCTCGGTCACGGGGTTCGAGACGCCGAGCGCGACGACCGCGACCACCGCGGTCAGGACGCCGTTGATCGCCAGCCCGCGGGCGATCGCGCGGGCGGCGGCGCGCTGATCGGGCGCCAACCCCTTCACCACCTGCGGGACGCTGTAGAAGGTCCAGTAGGCGTACATGACCATGCCGTAGAGCGCGAGCGCGGCCGACGCGCCGCCCCCGCCCGCAGGCGCCAAGCGGAACGGTGCCCCGACGGCAGCCACGGCGACGAGCGCGACGAGCGCCCCCAGGAGCACCGCGCCGTAGCGCTCGGCGACCCCCACGGCCTTCAGGCCGAAGAACACGACCCCCGCCGAGACGGCGTAGACGAGCGCCTCGGCCGCGCGGGCGGGCAGTCCGGTGAGGTCGGCGACCACCGCCCCGGCGCCGGCGACGTAGGCGGCCAGGTTGGCGACGAAGGCGACCGTCAGGAGCGCGAAGACCGCCCACAGCAGCGGTCGGCCCCAGCGGCCACGCAGCACGTACAGGCGCATGAGCTCGACCACCTGGTAGGGCTTCTCGGTGCGGAAGACCACCTCGGCGAGCATCAGGTGCACCAGCGCGCTCGCCGCCCAGGCGAGCGGCAGCACCACCGCTAGGCCCACGAGCCCCACCCGGTCGGCGAGCGCGGGGACGGCCATGATGCCGGCGCCCACGCCAGCGCCCACGGTGAGCGCGGTGGCCTCGAAGGGGGTCAATCGGTGGTCGCGCACGGGCGCCTCCCCTGCCTCACGGCCTCTCCTGCGCGGCGTCGTGTCCGCGGCGTCGCCGTCACAGCGTCGCGATCTCGATCTGCGGGACGCGCCCGTCGTGGCGGGCCGCCGGGTCGTCGCCCCAGGCGAGGGCGTAGAGCTCGGAGCGGTAGGGGACGTGCAGGAAGCGTCGAGCGACCGGGAGCAGCGGGTCGGCGTCGGCGAGGCCCACCATCAGCAAGCCCTTGCCGCGCGCCCGCGCCGCCTCGGCCCCGGCGGCGAGCAGGGCTCGGAAGACGGCTGGATCGTCGTCGGCCACCCGCACCAGCGCCGCGAAGGCGAGCGGGATCGCCGCGCCCGGCGGCGTCAGCGGTCGCGCCCCGACGAGCCGCGCGGCGACGTCCACGAGCGGCCGCCAGCGCCGCAGCGGCGTCCCGTAGCCGGCCACCACGTCCTGCTTGAACGCGGACTGGTCCCACACCGCCAGCGTGCCCACGATGCGCTCGCCGCGCCACGCCACCTGCACGTCCTCGGGCGCGAGCCCGCGCAGCGCCGTGCCGGTCGTGAGGTCCTTCAGCGCGTAGGCCGGGAAGAGCTGGCGGCGCGCCCCCTCCACGCGCAGGAAGGCGACCACGTCGGGGAGCGCCGTGGTGCT
>JARGGE010000152.1 GCA_029210865.1 Trueperaceae bacterium | reverse complement strand
GCGCGACTGCAGGCGCTCCTCGTCGACGCCCAAGGTGTGCGTCCAGCGGTCCTGGCTCTGCCCGGGCGCCCGGCCCAGGTCGCGCGCGAGCGGCACCGGCCGGGCGGCCATGCGCGCCAGCACGTGCTGGACGGTGGCCACGTCGGCGAACTCGAGGTAGCGCTCGGTGCGGGTCCGCAGCTCGCCCGGCGTCTGCGGGCCGCGGAGCATCAGGACCGCCAGCAGCGGCAGCTCGCGGTCGTCGGCCGGCAGCGCCGTCGCGAGCCGGTGGCGGTGCTTGGGGACGCGGTCGCTGACCTCCTGCACGGTGGCGACGAGGCCGCGGTCGCGCAGGCGCTGCAGCGCCTCCTGGACCTCCTGCAGGTGCAGGTTGGTCACGGGCTCGCGGTTCGTGCGCTGGTTGCAGGCGGTGTGGACGGCGCCCGTGGAGAGCGGGTACGCCTCGGGGGTGGTGCGCTCCTTCTCGATCAGCACACCCAGCACCCGGACCTCGACGTCGGAGAGCGGCATGCCCCGAGTGTACGGAACCGCGGCGGCGGCGTCCGCGACGGGCCGGACGGCGCGGTGCACGAGCGCGCGCCGCCTCCGGGACACGCCGCCCGCGAGCGCCCGCCTAGGCTGAGGCAAGCGAAGATCGGAGGACCGCATGAACGGCACCGTGACGGTCGACGCGTCGCTCTGCAAAGGGTGCGCCTTGTGCATCCCCGTGTGCCCCAATGGGTTGCTGCGGATCGACCAGGACCACTTCAACGCCCGCGGGGTGCACCCCGCCGAGCTGCACGACCCCGAAGGGGCCTGCACCGGCTGCGAGCTGTGCGCCACGATCTGCCCCGAAGCCGCGATCACCGTCTACCGCGACCGCTCCTGAAGGGAGGCGCCATGGCCGTCGAACTGCTCAAAGGCAACGTCGCCTTCGCCGAGGCCGCGGTCCGCGCGGGCTGCGAGGCGTACTTCGGCTACCCGATCACCCCACAGACCGAGGCGCTCGAGCACATGGCGAAGCGCATGCCCGAGCTGGGGCGCGTCTTCGTCCAGGCCGAGAGCGAGGTCGCCGCGATCAACATGGTCTACGGCGCCGCCGCCGCCGGCGCGCGCGTCATGACCTCGTCTTCGAGCCCCGGCGTCAGCCTGATGATGGAGGGGATCAGCTACATCGCCGGCTCCGAGGTCCCGGCCGTCGTCGTCGACGTGATGCGCGGCGGCCCGGGCCTGGGCAACATCGCCCCGGCGCAGTGCGACTACCTGCAGATGGTCAAGGGGGGTGGTCACGGCGACTACCGCTCGATCGTCCTCGCCCCGTCCACCGTCCAGGAGCTGATCGACCACACCGTGCTCGCCTTCGACCTGGCGGAGGCCTGGCGCACGATCGTCGTCGTCCTGGCCGACGGCAGCCTGGGCCAGATGATGGAGGGGGCCGAACTGCCGCCGATGCGGCCGCCGCGGCCGCCGTCCGAACGCGCGGCCTGGGCGCTGACCGGCGCCATCGGCCGCCCCACCAACCTCGTCTCGTCGATCCACCTCGAGCCGAGCGAGGAGGAGGCCTTCAACCAGCGCCTGCAGGCGAAGTACGCCGCGATCGAGGCCGCCGAGGTGCGGGTCGAGGAGCACCTCACGGGCGACGCCCGCATCGCCGTGGTCGCCTTCGGGACCGCGGCGCGGCTCGCCAAGACCGCGATCGCCGCCGCCCGCGACGACGGCCTCGCCGTCGGGGTGCTGCGGCCGATCACCCTCGACCCCTTCCCCACCGCGGCGCTGCGCGCGCTCGCCGAGCGCGTCGACGGCCTGCTCGTGGTCGAGATGAACGCCGGCCAGATGCTGCAGGACGTGCAGCGCGTCGTCGCCGAGCGCGTCCCGGTCCGCTTCTTCGGCCGCACCGGCGGCGTCATGCCCATGCCCGAGGAGATCGGGGCGGCCATCCGCGAGCTCGCGCACGAGGTCGGGGCCGCGGACGACGCCGCGCCCTGGCAGGAGGTGCCCGCATGACCACCGCCCCGCTGGCGACCACGCCCGTCTACGAGCGCCCCGACGCGCTCACCGACGTCCCCACCCACTACTGCCCCGGCTGCACCCACGGGATCGCCCACCGCCTGATCGCCGAGGTGATCGACGAGCTGGGCGTGCGCGAGACCACGATCGGCGTCGCCTCGGTCGGCTGCTCCGTGTTCGCCTACCGCTACTTCGCCACCGACTTCGCGCAAGCCGCCCACGGCCGCGCGCCGGCGATGGCCACCGGCCTCAAGCGCGTCAGCCCCGAGCGGCTGGTCTTCACCTACCAGGGCGACGGCGACCTCGCCTCGATCGGCGCCGCCGAGATCCTGCACGCCGCCGCGCGCGGCGAAGCGATCACCGTCTTCTTCCTGAACAACGCGACCTACGGCATGACCGGCGGGCAGATGGCGCCCACCTCGCTGATCGGCCAGAAGACCACCTCGTCGCCGCTCGGCCGCGACGCCGCCAGCCAGGGGTCGCCCATCCGCATGAGCGAGCTGATCGCCCAGCTCGACGGCGCCGCCTACGTGGTGCGCCGCAGCCTCCACGACGTCGTGCAGATCAAGCGCGCCAAGAAGGCGATCCGCGAGGCCTTCGAAGTGCAGCAGCGCGGCCTCGGCTTCGCGATGGTCGAGCTGCTCTCGAGCTGCCCCACCAACTGGGGAATGGCGCCCGACGAGGCGCTCGGCTGGATCCGCGACGCGATGGTGCCCGCCTACCCGCTCGGCGACTTCAAGGTCCCGGAAGGGCTGCGCCCGGCGCGGAAGGGGGCGCACGCATGACGCACGCCGAACGCCCGATCGCCGACGTGGTCATCGCCGGGTTCGGCGGCCAAGGGGTGCTCTTCGCCGGCCAGCTGCTGGCGCACGCGGCCCTCGACGCCGGCCTCCACACCACCTGGTTCCCGTCGTACGGTCCCGAGATGCGCGGCGGCACCGCCAACTGCACCGTCGTCGTGGCCGACGGTCCCATCGGCTCGCCCGTGGTCGGCCGCCCACAGGCCGCGATCGTGCTCAACCTGCCCTCGCTCGACCGCTACGAACCGCTGGTGGCGCCCGGCGGGTTGCTCGTGGTGAACACCTCGCTCGTCGACCGCGCGGTCGCCCGCGACGACCTCGACGTGGTCGCCATCCCGGCCGACGACGTCGCCGCCGAGCTGGGCCACCCGAAGCTCACGAACGTGGTGCTGCTCGGCGCGCTGCTGGCCCGCCACCCCGCGCTGCGCGCGCTGGGGCGCCTGACCCCCGAGCACCTCGCCACCACGCTGGCGCGCGTGCTCCCAGAGCGCCACCACCACCTGCTGGGGGCCAACCGCGCCGCGCTCGAGCGCGGCGCCGAGCTCGCCGGCGCGGCGCCCGCCGCCGTGGCGCCGACCGGCGCGTAGCAGGCCACGTGCCGTGGGAGGCGCGCGGCGGGCTTCGTACCGTCCCGCGCCTCCCGCGCCATTGACAGGCCCGGGCCCGAGCCGTACATTTCTGACACCTGAATCAGCCGTCAGGTCGTGCGGGCCCCCCGGCGCGCTCGACCCCGGGCCGGAGGTCGAGCGCGTGACGTCGACGCTGCCCCGCCCCGCCACCGCACGTGGCGAGGCGACCCGCCAGAAGCTGCTGGACGCCGCCGAGCGCGAGATCGGCGCGCACGGCTTCCATGCCACGTCGGTGGCCGCGATCACGCGCCGCGCCGGCGTCGGGCAAGGCACCTTCTACCTGTACTTCCCCACCAAGGAGGACGCGCTGCGCGAGCTCGTGCGCCACATGGGGCACGAGCTGCGGCGCACGCTGGCCGAGGCGACCTCCGGCGTCGCCGACCGCCTGAGCGCCGAGCGCCGCGGCTTCGAGGCCTTCGCGCGCTTCGCGCTCGAGCACCGCGACCTGTACCGGGTGGTCATGGAGTCGCAGTTCGTCGACGAGGGCGTCTTCCGCGCCTACTACCAGGACCTGGCCGACGGCTACGCCCGCGCCATCGAGCGCGCCGTCGCCGAGGGCCGGGTGCGGGCGGTCGACCCGGTCGCGGCCGCGTGGGCGCTCATGGGGATCGCCCACTTCGTGGGGTTGCGGCTCGCCGTCTGGGCTGGGCGCGCCCCGTCCAAGACCGAGCTCGACGCCGTGTTCGACGTCGTGCGCCACGGCCTCGAGGCGCCCCGATGAAGGCCGATCCGCGCGCACCCGGGGTCACGGGGCTCGCGACGTACGTCCCCGAAGGGCGCATGACGCCCGACGAGATCGCCGCCGTCAGCGGGCTGCCCGCCTGGGTGGTGCGCGACAAGCTCGGCCTGCACGGGCGCGTGCGTCCCGGCCCGGACGACCAGCCGACCGCGATGGCGGTGCGGGCGGCGCGCACGGCGCTGGCACGCGCCGGACGCGCGGCGAGCGACGTCGACGTCGTCATCTGCATGACCGAGGAGCACAAGAAGTACCCGGTCTGGACCGCCGGGATCAAGCTCGCCCACGACCTGGGGGCGACGAACGCCTACGCCTACGACGTCGGGCAGAAGTGCGGCACGTCGGTGCTGGCGCTCAAGCTCGCCCACGACACGCTCGTCGCCGACCCTGAGGTCAACGTCGTGCTGGTCGCTGGCGGCTACCGCAACGGCGACCTGATCGACCTGACCGACCCGCAGGTGCGCTTCATGTACAACCTCGGCGCCGGCGCCGGCGCGCTGGTGGTCGAGCGCGGCCGCGGCCACGCGATCGGCCCGGCGCACGTGATCACCGACGGCTCCTTCTCGCTCGACGTGCTCGTCCCCGTGGGCGGCACCGTCACCCCGCTCACGCCCGCGAACGTCGCCGACTACCGCCTGCAGGTGCCCGACCCCGAGGGCATGAAGCTCCGGCTCGAGCGGCGCTCGATGGCGCACTTCGTCACCGTGGTGCGCGAGGCCGTGCGCAAGGCAGGCGCCACGCTCGAGGACGTCGCCTACCTGGCGATGCTCCACGTCAAGCCGAGCGCCCATCGCCACCTGCTGACGGCCCTCGGCCTGGACGAGGACCGCTCGATCTACCTGGCCGACTACGGCCACCTGGGTCAGGTCGACCAGGTGCTGTCGCTCGAGCTCGCCGCCCAGGCCGGGAAGCTGCGCGAGGGCGACCTGGTCGTGCTGGTCGCGGCCGGCGTCAGCTACGTCTGGAACGCGATCACGCTGCGGTGGGGCGCCCCCGGCAGCGCCGGCGAGGGCGCGGCGGTCGGCGAAGGGGAGGGACGAGCATGAGCTTCGACGTCGCCAGCTTCCGCGCCGCGGTCACCCCCGACCGCCCCGCCGTGCACTGGGACGGCGCCTGGGTGACGTACGGCGCGATGGACCGGCGGGCGGCCCGGCTGGCCGGCCGGCTCCACGCGGCGGGCGGCGAGCGCTTCGACCGGATCGCGATCCTGGCGCACAACCACCTGGCGCACCTCGACCTGTGGCTCGCGACCGCCAAGGCCGGCGTGGTGTACGCACCGCTCAACCCGCGGCTGAGCGCGCCCGAGCTGCAGGCGATCGTCGCCATGCTGCGCCCCCGGCTGCTGCTGCACGCCGCCGCCCACGCGGCCGCCGCCGCCGCCCTCGCGGCGCCCGCGGTCGCGCTCGAGGACTACGACGCCTGGCTCGGCGACCCGCCGCCCGCCCCCGACCCCTACGTCGCGGCGGAGGACCCGCAGATGGTGCTGCTCACGGGCGGCACCACCGGGCTCCCCAAGGGCGCGGTGCTCCCCTACCGGCAGCAGGCGGCCAACGCCGCCGCCACGGTGCTCTCGTGGGGGCTGCGCGACGACGACCTGGCGATCCAGGCGACGCCCTGCTTCCACGCGGCCCTGAACGCGCTCACGACGCCGCTCTACGCCCTGGGCGCGCGCGTGGCGCTGCCGCCCCGCTTCGAACCGGGCGCCTACCTGCGGCTGGCCGACGAGCTCGGCGCCACCCTCCTCTTCATGGTGCCGACCATGTTCCAGATGCTCGCCGACCACCCGGGCTTCGCGGCGAGCGACCTCGGTTCGGTGCGCTGGGCGATCTCGGGCGGCGCCCCGTGCCCGCTGCCGCTCCGCGACGCCTTCGCCGCGCGCGGCGTGCGCTTCAAGCAGGGCTACGGGCTCACCGAGGCGGGCGTCAACTGCTTCGCCATCGACCTCGACGTCGCCGCGCGCAAGCCCGGCTCGGTCGGCCGGCCGATCCTCGGCACCCGCGCGGTGGTGCGCCGACCCGCCGGCGCGCCCTGCGCCGGCGACGAGGTCGGCGAGCTGACGCTCGCCGGCCCGCACGTCTTCGCCGGCTACTTCGAGCGCCCCGACGCCACCGCGGAGGCGCTGCGCGACGGCTGGCTCTGGACCGGCGACCTCGCCCGGGTCGACGCCGACGGCGACCTGTGGCTGGTGGGCCGCCGCAAGGAGATGTTCATCAGCGGCGGCGAGAACGTCTTCCCCGCCGAGGTGGCCGCCGCCCTCGACGACCATCCGGACGTCGCGGCCTGCGCGGTCACCGCCGTGGCCGATCCCCGCTGGGGCGAGGTCGGCCTGGCGGCGGTGGTGCGCCGCCCCGGCGCGAACCTCGACGCCGACGCCGTGCGCGCCTTCCTCAAGGTGCGGCTCGCCGGCTACAAGGTGCCCAAGCACGTGCGCTTCTACGCGGCGCTGCCGACGAGCGGCGCCGGCAAGGTCCTCACCCGCGCGCTCCGCGACGCCTTCGAGGCCGAGCGGGACGCCGCCGCGGCGCCGGCCGAGGGCGGGGCGCCCTCGTGACCGGTTGGGAGGGCCGCGTGCCGGTCGCCCCCGGCGTGGC
>JARGGE010000151.1 GCA_029210865.1 Trueperaceae bacterium | reverse complement strand
GCACGTGACGCTCGACCAGATCGCCGCCGCCTACCTCGAGCAGGCGCACCACGTCGCGGCGCAGGGCGCCGGGGTCGTCTTGATGGCGAGCCGCCACCTCGCCGCCACCGCCCGCGGCCCCGACGACTACCGCCGCGTCTACGACCGGGTGCTCGCCGAACTCGACGGGCCCGTCCTGATCCACTGGCTGGGCCCCATGTTCGACCCCGCCCTGACCGGCTACTGGGGCGACGAGGACTTGGATCGCGCCACCGACGTCTGCCTGCGGCTGTTGCACGAGCACGCGGCGAAGATCGACGGCATCAAGCTCTCGCTCCTCGACCGCGGGCGCGAGCTCGACCTGCGCCGGCGGCTGCCGGCCGGCGTGCGGATGTACACCGGCGACGACTACCGCTACGACGAGCTGATCCTGGGCGACGACGAGGGCCGTGGCCCGCACCACAGCGACGCGCTGCTCGGCATCTTCGACGCCATCGCGCCTGCCGCCTCGGCGGCGGTGCAGGCGCTCGACGCCGGCGACGGCCCCCGCTACCGGGCGCTGCTCGCCCCCACCCTGCCGCTCGCGCGGCACGTGTTCGGCGCCCCCACCTTCCATTACAAGACCGGCATCGTCTTCCTCGCCTACCTCGCCGGCCGCCAGGCGCACTTCCGGATGCTCGGCGGGCTCGAGAGCGCCCGCTCGGTCGTGCACCTGGCCGAGGCCTTCGTGCTCGCCGACCGCGCCGGGCTGCTCCCCGACCCCGACCTCGCGGCCCACCGGATGCGCGCGGTGCTCGCCCTCGCGGGGGTCGCGTGAGCGCGTCCGGTGCGACCGGGGGCGGTGCGACCGGCCACGGCGCCGCCGGCGCCAGCGCGACCGGCGACCCGGCGCCCGGGCTCGCGCGCCTGAGCCTCAACCAGGCGACGGTGCAGCGCTGGAGCGCGCTCGAGGCGATCGACGGCTGCGCCCGGCACGGCATCGGCTTCGTCGGGCTGTGGCGCGACAAGGTCGCCGAGGTCGGCGCGGCACGCGTGCGCGCGCACTTGGGCGCCACCGGCGTCGCCGTCTCGAGCCTCTGCCGCGGCGGCTTCTTCCCGACGGCCACCGCGCGCGAGCGCGCCGAGCGGCTCGACGACAACCGCCGCGCGGTCGACGAGGCGGCCGCCCTGGGCACCGACCTGCTCGTGCTCGTCTGCGGCGGGATGGTGGGGCACGACCTGGAGGGCTCGCGCGCGATGGTGGCGGCGGGCATCGCGGAGCTCGCCCCCTACGCGGCGGCGCGCGGGGTACGGCTCGGGATCGAGCCGCTGCACCCGATGTTCGCCGCCGACCGCTCGGTGATCAACGGCCTCGAGCAGGCGCTCGCGCTCGCGGCGCGCCTCGCCGCGCCCCACGTGGGCGTGGTGGTCGACGCGTACCACGTGTGGTGGGAACCCGGCGTGCACGAGCGGCTGCGCGCCGCAGGCGACGCGATCCTCGCCTTCCACGTCGACGACTGGATCGTGCCGCTGCCCGACCCCCTGCTGGGCCGCGGGATGATGGGCGACGGCGTCATCGACCTGCGCGCGCTGCGCCGCAGCGTGGACGCGGCGGGCTACGCCGGCCCCATCGAGGTCGAGCTCTTCAACCGCGCCATCTGGGACGCGCCGGCGGACGAGGTGCTGGCGACGGTCCGGGAGCGCTTCGTGGCGCACGTCCTCGGTTGAGCGTCAACGCCCGGCTCGCGGACCAGGCCTTCGGCGGCCCGCGGACGAGGCTTCAGCGCCCGGCGAGCGCCTCCTCGAGGCCGCGCAGGTAGCCGATCGCGCGGGCGGCGGTGGTCGGGCCGTCGGGCTCGTACGTGAAGGGCTCGACGCCCACGTCGCCCGCGTAGCCGGCCGCGGCCAGGGCCGCGAGCACGGGCGCGAAGCGGTCGTCGCCTTGGCCGGGCGCGCGGCCGTTCGTGTCGTTGACGTGGACGTGGCGCACCATCCCGGTCGGCACGTGGCGAACGATCAGCGCCTCGATGGGCTCGGGGTCGCTCAGGCGCGCCGCGCGGCAGTCGATCATCGTGCGCAGCGCCGGCTGGCCGACCGCCTCGACGATCGCGATCGCCTCGGCAATGCTGGTGACGAACTCGGTCTCGCGCCGCGAGAGCGGCTCGATGCAGTAGGTGACGCCGGCGGCGGCGGCCGCCTCCCCCGCCCACGCGAGGGCCTCGGCGGCGCGCGCGACGGCGTCCGCGCGGTCGGCCGCGCCCGAAGGGAGCTCCCGCTGCTTGGGCGAGCCATGCACGAGGACGGCGGCACCCAGGTCGGCGGCGAGGCCGACCAGGCGCTCGATGGCGTCGCGGGTGGCGGCGCGCACGCCGGGGTCGGCGCTCGTGATCGAGAGCCCCTCGGGGGCGAGCAGGAGCCAGTGCAACGCGCCGATGCGGACGCCGGCGTCGGCCGCCGCGCGGCGCACCTCGGTGCGACGCGCAGAGGGCAGCCGGTGCGGCTCGGCGCCGAGCGTGAACGGGGCGATCTCGAGCCCGTCGTAGCCGAGGCTTGCCGCCAGGGCGCACTGCGCCGCGACCTCGAGCTCGCGGACGACCTCGTTGCAGAGCAGGAAGCGCGCTGCCACGCTCACCTCGCCCGCACGGCGACGGACGCCGCGCTCACGATCGCTCCCGTCGTCGGCCAAGCAGCCGGTCGCCCATCCGCTTGAGCCCCTTGCCGAAGGCGGCGCTGCCGAGCATGAAGGTGAAGAGGATCAGCACCCACAGCACCAGGCTGATGGGGCGCGTGAAGAAGGGCTCGAGGCTGCCGTCGGAGAGCACCAGCCCGCGCCGCAGGTTGACGTCGAGGATCGGCCCGAGCACCACCCCGAGCACGAGCGGCGCCATCGGGAAGCCCAGGAGCCGGAGCCCGAAGCCGAGCACCCCGAAGCCGAGCATCACCCAGACGTCGAAGACGCGGCTGGCGATGGCGAAGGCGCCGATCGTGCACAGCACGAAGATGACCGGCATCAAGCGGATGTGCGACACCCGCAGCACCAGCAGCATCGGCTTGGTGAGCAGCAGCCCGAAGGTCAGGATCGCCACGCTGGCGTAGAAGATCATCGCCGTCACCTCGAAGATGAACGACGGGTTCTCGATCATGATCAGCGGGCCCGGCCGCACCCCGTGGATGAAGAGCGCCGCGAGCAGCACGGCCGCCGGCGCCGAGCCGGGGATCGCGAGCGTGAGGACGGGGATGATCGCGCCCGGGACCGCGGCGCTGTTGCCGGTCTCGGCGCTCATGAGGCCCTCGACCGAGCCCTTCCCGTACTCCTCCTTGTGCTTGCTGGTGTTGCGCGCGACCGCGTAACTGACCCACGCGCCCATGTCCTCGCCCACGCCGGGCACCAGCCCCATGAAGGTGCCGATGACGCCCGAACGGATGATCGTGACCCAGTGCTTGAGCACTTTGCCGATGCGTGGGATGACCGAGCCGGCGGCGTTCTTGACCGACTCGTAGGCGGGGTTCTTCATCACCCACAGGATCTCGGCGAAGCCGAAGACGCCCACCAGCACCGGGAGCAGGCCGAAGCCGCCCGCCAGGTCGGTGCTGCCGTACGAGAAGCGGGCGTAAGCGTAGATGCCCTCTTGCCCGACCATGGCGACCAGAAGCCCGAGGAAGCCGGCGATCCAGCCCTTGAGCGGGTCGTCCATGCCGGTCAGGCGCCCCGAGATGACGACGCCGAACACGGCCAGCCAGAAGAACTCGTAGGACTGGAAGCCGAGCGCCGCCTCGGCGAGCAGCGGCGCGAAGATGGCCAGCGCCAGCATCCCCACCAGGGTGCCGAGGAACGAGCCGGCGGTGGCGATGCCCATGGCCTCGCCGGCGCGCCCGCTGCGCGCGAGCGGGAAGCCGTCGAGCGAGGTGGCGGCGTTGGCGGGCGTGCCGGGGATGTTCAGCAAGATAGCGCTGCGGCTGCCGCCGTAGATGGCGCCGACGTAGGTCGACACCAGGATGAGGACGGCGTCGCCGGCAGCGAGCTTGAAGGTCAGGGTCGTGAGCAGCGCGAGCCCGAGGGTGGCGGTGAGGCCGGGCAGCATCCCCACGGCGATCCCGAGCAGGGTGGCCCAGGCCACGTTGAAGATCGTGCCTGGCGTGAACAGGTCGACCAGCGCGGTCGCGAAGTACCCGAGTCCGTCCAGCATCAGGGTCCTAAGGGAGCGTCACGAGGAAGACGCGTTGGAAGACGAAGGTGACGGCCGCCGACACGAGCACGGCCTCGAGCAGCGCGGTGCCGCCGACGCGCACGAGCGCGGCGGTGCCGGCGCCGGCCGCGTAGCTCGGGCGCCATTCGAAGACGAGCAGGAAGGCCCACACGAAGAGGCCGGTGGCGAGCCAGAACGGGAGGTTGCCCACCAGCAGGCCGCCGTAACCGAGCGTGAGCCCGAGCGTGAACAGCACGCGCGGGACGCTGCCGGGTTCGTCGTCCGCCGCCGTCGCGGGCACCGCCTCGTGGCGGCGCCAGGCGATCGCCGTGCGGGCGAGCATCAGCACGCCGAAGACAGCGAGGATCGCCCCCAGGAAGCCCGGCACGATGCCGGGGACGGTGTAGGGGTTGATGCCGAGGTGGTCGTAGCGCGGCATCCGCAGCGCCTCGGCGACCACGCCGGCCCCGAACGCGATCAGCACGAGCGACGTGATCAGGTCCTTACGCACGGCTGCCGGTCCTCTGGCTCATGCCGATCGCCTCCTGGGTGTGCGGGGCCGCGCCCGCCCTGGCGCGCGGCCCCGCTCGGTGCCTACGGACGCTCGCGGGTTACGGGCGCTCGATGCCGACGGTGGACGGGTCGACGGGGGCCTTGCCGCCGTCGAACAGGATCCACGCGTTCTGCCGGACCATCGGCATCGCGCGGGCTTCGGCGTCGGCGCCGAAGTACGGGGTGAACTGCGCCCCGCGCTCGGCGGCGTAGCGCTGTAGCGCCTCGGAGTTGGCGATCTCGTTCTCCCAGACCATGTCGAAGGTCTGCACGCACGCCTCGGGTACGCCCCGGGGCACCCAGAGGCCGAAGTAGTTGGTGGGGATCGTGAGGCCGGAGAGCCAGTCGGTGATCGCCGGGATGGTGCCGTAGCCGTCGAGCTCGAGCGGCGTCTCGCTGACGACCGCGAGCGGACGGATGCGGCCACCGCGGATCATCTCGGCCTGCTCGACCGCGAGCTGGGTGGTCACCTGGGTCTCGCCGCCGACCGTGGCGATGACCGCGGGGTTGCCGCCGTCGTACGTGACGTGGCGGTACGTGACGCCCGTGGCCTCGGCGATGAGCTCCATCGCGTTGTGCCCGCCCGACGACTGACCGGCGGTCGCGACCGAGATCTGGCCCGGCTGCGCGGCCATGGCGTCGATCAGCTGCTGGAAGTCCTGGTACGGGCTGTTGGCGTTCACGCCCACCACGGCGGTGTTGGCGACCGTCAGGTAGAGGTGCCAGTCGGACAGCGCGGTCTGCAGCATGTCGAGCACGATGTACGTACCGAGGTCGCTGGCGGCGCCGGCGGTCCAGGTGTAGCAGTCCTTGGCGGCCGTCAGCGCGTTGCTGGTGCCGATCGAGCCGGAGGCGCCGGGCTGGTTGACCACGACGAAGGGCTGACCGAGGGCGGCCTCGAGCTCGGCCGCGGCGATGCGCGCCATCGAGTCGGTCGAGCCGCCGGCCGACCAGGGGACGATGATCGTGACCGGGCGCTCGGGGGTCCAGGGGTACTCCTGGGCGAGGCCGAAGGCCGAGGCGAACACGGCCAGGGCCAGGACGAACGGGAGGAAGCGCTTCACAAGGGGACTCCTTCGCGAGACGTTCGGTGAAGGGCGCCGAGGCCCACGGGCCTCAGGCGAGCCGAGCATTCGGGCCGAGACGTGGGGCCGTACCTCTCGGAGCCTCCCCTCTGCAGCGAGGTGCGCGCCGCGCGTCCGCGCCGACGTGCCGTCGGGCCCGGAACCGGGTGCCTCGCTCCGATCTCGAACGAACCGCGCGCAGTCTACCGCGGCTCGCGCGGGCACCGGAACGGCCTCGCGAGCACCGGGGACACGAGCGCGGGGCGGCGCCGGCCCGAACCGCGAGGAAGGCGGCGGCGCGCCGGGGCGCGGTAGGCTCGGGCCCACGCCCGATCCCGCCGCGCCGTGCGCCCGGTGCACGTGCCGGCACCGCGCAGAAGGAGCCCCACGATGCGCACCTCCCGCCCCACCCGTCCCTCCGCGCTCCGCGACGGACCGCGTGGTGACCGTGGCTGAGCGCGCGCGGCCGACGCCCGCCGACGTCCTCGCCGCGCTCTTCGCCGCCCCCGTCGTCCCGGTGCACGCCGAGGCCGACGGTGCGCGGCTGATCCGGCTCGCCGAGGCCTGCCACGCCGGCGGCGTGCGCGCCTTCGAGGCCACCGACCGGCTGCCCGGCGCGCTCGAGGCCTTCGCCGCGCTGGCCGCCCACCGCGACCGCGCGCTGCCCGACCTGGTGCTCGGCGTCGGCAGCGTCGAGGAGCCGGCCGTGGCCGCCGCCTACGTCGCCGCGGGCGCCGACTTCGTGGTGGCGCCCTTCGTCGACGACGAATCGACCCTCCGACGGTGCTTTTCGGCCCTGCGTGAACTGGCCTCCGAGCTCGGCGATCGAATCGAAGGACGAGATCTCTCCATGGGGATGAGCAACGACTACCAATTCGCTCTCGACGAAGGGGCCACGATGCTGCGCATCGGAACCGCCCTCTTCGGGAGAGCTCGATGAAGGGCTCCGAAACGAGCGAAGGGCCCACGCAGGAGGCCAGGTGCTGATCAC
>JARGGE010000150.1 GCA_029210865.1 Trueperaceae bacterium | reverse complement strand
CAGCGGGTAGAGGAACTCGTGGACCGCGATGGGCCGGCCGCTCTGATAGCGGCTGCGGAAGTCGTTGCGCTCCAGCAGCCGCGCCACGGTGTACCTGGCGGCCAGGCGGATCATCTCCTCGGCGCCGAGCGCGGCGAGCGCTTCGGTCAGGGCGGCGACCCGGTCGCCGATCCGCGGTGGGACGCGGTGGCCGCTCATCGCGACCACCCTTCGACCATCGGCAGCTCGACGCCCTCCTGGTCGAAGGCCTCGCCGCGCACCTTCTTCTGGAGCTGCTGCACCGCGAAGATCAGCGCCTCGGGCCGCGGCGGGCAGCCCGGCACGTAGATGTCGACCGGGACGACCGAATCGACGTTCTGGACGATCGCGTAGTTGTTGAACATGCCGCCGGAGCTCGCGCACGCGCCCATCGAGATGACCCACTTGGGCTCGGGCATCTGCTCGTAGACGCGGCGCATGACGGGCGCCATCTTCTTGCTCAGGCGCCCGGCGACGATCATGACGTCGGCCTGGCGCGGGCTGGCGCGGAACACCTCGGAGCCGAAGCGCGCCATGTCGTTGCGGGCGTTGGTCGACTGCATCATCTCGATCGCGCAGCAGGCCAGCCCGAAGGTGGCCGGCCAGAGGCTGTTCGACCGCCCCCAGGCGACGAGCTTGCCGAGGGTGCTGAAGAGGATCCCGTCCTTCTCCAACTCCATGACGTCCTTCTCGAACAGGTCGTTGAGGGCCACGTCAGCTCACTTCCACCGCAGGACGCCCTTGCGCAGCACGTAGACGTAGGCGACCCCGAGGATCGCGACGAAGATCACGGCCTGCACGAACAGGAACTCCGGCGCCATGCCGAAGCGGACCGCCAACGGGAAGAAGAAGGCGGTCTCGATGTCGAAGACGATGAAGAGCATGGCGACCAGATAGAAGTGCACCGGGAAGCGCTCGCGCGCCGAACCGGACGCCGGCACGCCGGACTCGTAGGGGGCGAGCATGACGCTCGTCGACTTCTTGGGCCCCAGCAGGGCGCCGACCACGAGCGCGGCAGCGCCGATGAACCCGGCCGCGAGGAACATCATGAGCAGGTTCTCGTACAAGGTTTGGCCTCTCTCCAACGGCGGGAACGTTCGGCGCACGCGTCGTCCTGAACGCTCGTGCGTCGTTTCACGACCGACGACGATCTCGAGTCTAGCAAGCGTGGCGGACGCCCACAAGGACGGCGCGGCCCGCGCCGAGGCCGCCCATGGGCGGTTCCCGCCCCTGCGCGGGCCATGGTGTTGACGGCGCCACGCTCGGGCACGTATGCTCGCGAGCGCTGTTGGGTCGTTAGCTCAGTTGGCAGAGCAGCTGACTTTTAATCAGCGGGTCGTAGGTTCGAGCCCTACACGACCCACCAACGAGGCCCCTTCGACTAGCGGTCAGGTCACGACCCTTTCAAGGTCGCGGCACGGGTTCGAATCCCGTAGGGGTCACCACGATCGGCGGGGCGCAAGCCCCGCCGCTTCGTTTCGTGTGGGCTTGGTGGATCGAGCGACTCGCGGGGACGAGCCTGACCACGTGACCCACGCGGCCGGCCGCGCGAGGACCGCGTGCAATACCCCTTCTGCGCCGAACGCATCCGTGCTAGCCTGAGAACGTAAGGACGGTGATGCACGGAGCGGCGCGAAGACCGGGCCCGCGGGCGCCTTGGCCGGGCTGGTCCTCTCACGTTCAAGGGCGTCGGCACGAGCGCGATCACCACCCTCGCAACCGTTCCCACGATGCTCGACCTCCGCGAAGCGTTGGCACGCGCACCCGCGGTCCGTCACCCCATCACCGACCCGCGAGCCTTCGAGCCAGCCGGTCGCCGACGCCCCCCACCCTGGATGCGCACGCACCGCGTCGACCACGCGGCGGTGACGCCCGGCGGTTCGGGTGCGACCCGCCGGCCCATGAAGGGACGCGCACATGCACGCGAAGCTTCGCAAGGTCATGGGGTTCGTGCTCGTCCTGTCGGTCCTGGCCGTCGGCACAGCGCAGGAGGCTCCGGCGGCGCAGCAGGTGGTGGAGCGCTTCGTGGAGGCGCTGTCGGCGGGCCGCATCACGACCGCGGTCGGGCTCCTGGGCAGCAACGCCACCTGGTCGGAGCACGACCTGTTCTGGCGCACGTCGAGCGGGACGGACGCGCAGATCCGGGTCAACCAGTTGGTTCGGGCCGACGTCCAGATCGAGACCGAGGTGCTCGCCGTCCTGGGTCATGGCCAAGTGGTCATCGCCAGCGAGCGGATGTGGGGCGATTTCGTGCCGGAGGGCATGGCGCCGCTGCGCTCCACCACCGTCTACGTGGTCGAATCCGGCTGGCTGGTGGGCATCACCCGCGTGCTGTCGGCCGAGCAACGCGATGCGCTTACGCTGGCGACCGTCGCGGACACCGCCTGGGACGACGGTGCGGACACGTACCACCGCTTCGATGCCGACGGCACCTACCGGAACTTCGACGGCATCGACGACCTGCGCGCCGACCGCGACTTCTACTTCAGCGGCACCTACCGGCTGGAGCGGGGCGTGCTCACCTTTGTCGCTGATGCGGACTCCCGGGTGTGCAACCCGGTCGTGACGCGCCGCCTCGCGGACGAGTGACCCCTCGCCGCGAGGGCCCGCGCGACGCGGCGTGACCGTTCGCGCCACGTCGGGAGCACAGCGTGGGCGCCACGTGGGTCCCGGCGCCCGCGTGGCGCTCCCTCGCCTCAGGCGATCACGGGCGCGTCGACGGTCGCCCGTCCGCCCGAACGGCGCGGTGATCGCCGCCTTCCAGGGCATGGCACCCGCTCGCATGACAAGATGGGCGCGCACCACGGCCGCATGGGCGGTTAGCTCAGCCGGTAGAGCACCTCCTTTACACGGAGGGGGTCGGGGGTTCGAGCCCCTCACCGCCCACCACTTCGGCCGGGCCGAACGCGGCCGACGCCCACGGGCACCCGGCGCGGACCCAGCACGCTGGCCGAGCGCGCCACGCCCGACGTAGGCTCGGACCGTGGACCCCGACGCCGCCCGCCTCCTTGCCCACGAGTTCCTGCGCCGCCACGGCCTCGACGGCTGGCGCTTCCGGTACGACCACGCCAAGCGCCGCCTGGGTTGCTGCCACTACGGCAGCCGCACGATCTCGCTCTCCAGACCGCTCGTGCTCCTCAACGACGAGCCGGTCGTACGCGACACGCTGCTGCACGAGGTCGCCCACGCCCTGACGCCCGGTTCCGGCCACGGGCCGGTCTGGCGCCGCCAGGCGGCGGCGCTCGGGGCGATGCCGCGGCGCTGCGCCGACGCGGCGGACGTCCGCCTGCCCCCCGCGCCGTACGCGTTGGTGTGCGACGGTTGCGGCGCGCGCCTACCGCGCTACCGGCGGCCGCGCCGGCGCCTGGTGTGCCGGTCCTGCTGGGACCGCCACGCCCGGGGCGCTGGACCGCGGCCGACCGCGCTCCGCGTCGTCGCTCAGAGCACCGTCGTTCAGAGCACCGTCGCTCAGAGCACCGTCGCTCAGAGCGCCACCGGCGGCCGGCGGGTCTCCGGCACGCCGTAGGCGAAGGTCAGCGCGGCTCCCACCCCCACGAGGGCGATCGCGAGCGTCGCCGCCGGCAGCGTCAACAGGTCCGCGAGCGCGCCCACGACCACCGGCCCGCCCATGGCGCCGCCGTCGCCGATCAGCCGCCAGACGCCCAGGAACTCGCCCACGGCGTCCTCCGGCGCCAGGTCGGCGCCGACCGTCATCATCGTTCCCGAGCCCAGCCCGTTGCCGAAGCCGATCAGGCTCGAGGCCAGCGCGAGCCCGACGAAGCCGCCCGACAGCGGCACCAGGGCCATCCCGACCGCTTGCAGCAGGAAGCTGGGCACGATCGCGTGCTTGCGGCCGAAGCGGTCCATCACCCAGCCAGCGACGGGGAACAGCGTCACGTCGAAGGCGGCCCCCAGCGACAGCACCCACCCGACCTGCTCCACCGACAGCCCGAGCGCGGTCGCACCGAACAGCGGGATCACGATCTTGCGGCCGGCGCGGATCGCCTGCGCCATCAGCGACCCCGCGCCTGCCGCGGCCAGGACGCGGCCGTGCTGCTGGACCACGGAGGCGACGGACGCCAGCGACCCGGCGTGGCGCACCCCCGGGGTGGCGACCACCGGCGCGCGCTCAAGGAAGACCGCGAAGATGGCGAAGGCCGCCACGGCGACCGCCGCGTAGGCGAGGAAGGCCGCGTCGTACCCGCCGGCGGCGGCGATCGCGCCGCCGAGGGCGGGCCCGATCAGGAACCCGACGCGCTGGGCGCCACCGAAGGCGGCGATCGCGCGCCCGCGCTGGCGGGCGGGGACCGAGGTAGCTAGGAAGGCGTGGCGCGAGAGGCCCCACAGCGCGGAACCGACACCCGCGGCCAGCCGCAGGAGCAAGACCGGGAGCACCCCCTCCACGGCCGCGAGCCCGGCGACCGCCAGCCCGACGATCCCGACGCCGAGCAGCATGATCACCTTGCGGTCGACGCGCCGCAGCAGCGATCCGGCCGGCACGTCGCCGGCGAGCATGCCCAGCGATTCCGCCGCGAGCACGAGGCCGACCAGCCAGAACGGGGCGCCCAGCGCGGCGACGTAGATCGGCAGCACCGGGACCAGCATCCCCTCGCCGATCGCCATGAGGACCGAGGGGACGTAGACCGATCGCCACATGCGGGCGAGCGTACGTCGCCGGAACCCGCTCCGCGGGCGCGTCCAGGCGAGCGCGGTAGCATCCACGGCGATGCTGCGACGCCTCCGGGTCCCCCCCACCGACGTGCTCGCGGGCGTCAGCGTCGCCCTGGTGCTCGTCCCGCAAGCGCTCGCGTACGCCGAGCTCGCCGGGCTGCCCGCCCACCACGGGCTCTACGCCGCGGCGCTGGCGCCCATCGCGGCGGCGGTCTTCGCCTCGAGCCCGGCGCTGCAGACCGGGCCGACGGCGATGTCGGCGGTGCTCGTCTTCGCGGCGCTGGCGCCGCTCTTCCCCACCGGGACGCCCACCTACGCCGCCGCGGCCGCGCTGCTGGCGCTGCTGGTCGGCGCGATCCGCATCGGCCTCGGCGCCCTCCACGCGGGCGGCCTCGCCTACGCGCTGTCGGGTCCGGTCCTGCGCGGCTTCACGTGGGGTGCCGGGATCTTGATCACCGCCTCGCAGCTGCCGGGCGCGCTTGGGGTGGCGCCGGAGGGCACGCGCCTGCTCGCACGCGCCGCAGCCGCGCTGCGCGACCCCGGGTCGTGGCACCTCGGTGCGCTCGCCACGGCCGTCGTGGTCGTCGCCGCGCTGCGCTTGGGGCGGCGCCTCGCGCCGCGCTTCCCGACCGTCCTCGCGGTCGCCGCGGTGGGGACGCTCGTGTCCGCCTTGGCCCCCGGCGCCCTGGGACCGACGGTCGGCACCGTGCCGGCGGGCTTCCCGCTACCCGACCTCGCGCTGCCCTGGCGCGCGGCCCCCGACCTGATCCTGGGCGCGCTCGTCATCGCCATCGTCGGGTTCGCCGAGCCGACGGCGATCGCCCGTCGCTACACGCGCCCCGGCCAGCGCTGGGACCCGAACCGCGAGCTGCTCGGGCAGGGCCTCGCCAACCTGGTCGTGGGCCTCGTGCGCGGCATGCCGGTGGGGGCCTCGTTCTCGCGCTCGGCCCTGCACCAGGAGCTCGGCGCCAGCACCCGCTTCGGCGCCGTCGTCACCGGCCTCACGGTGCTCGCGCTCATCCCCGCCGCCCCGCTCCTGGCCGACCTGCCGCGCGCCGTGCTCGCCGCGGTCGTGCTGGTGGCGGTGTCCGACCTCGTGCGCTGGGGCCCGGTCGCCGACCTGTGGCGCTTCGGCAAGCTGCAGGCGACGACGGCCGCGGCGACGGCCGCCCTGACCCTCGCGCTCGAACCGCGGGTCGACCTGGCGGTCGTCATCGGAGTGGCGCTGTCGGTGGCGCTCCACCTCGGACGCGAGGGACAGCTGCGCGCGACCGTCGCGACCGATGGCGCCGGCGGCCGCGTCGTCGTCTACGGCACGCTCTGGTTCGCGAACGCGCCGCGGCTCCAGGGCGAGGTGCGCGCGGCCTGGCTCGAGCACCGCGCGGTCGAGCGCTGGGTCATCGACCTCACGCAGGTCGGCCGCGTCGACGTCGACGCGGCCCTGGCCCTCGGGGCGCTGCGCGCCGAGGCCGGCACGGTCGGCGTGACGCTCGAGATCCACGGCGGCGACCCGCGCACCGACGAGCGGCTGGCGCGCTACGCGCAGCGCGCGGTCCGCTGACGCGGCGACCGCGCCCGGACGACCGCGCCGCGACGACCGCAACGGGGCCTTCAGGTCTTGATCGCCGCCTGCTGGACCAGCCCCGGCAGCGTCCGCATCCAGCGAACCGGGCGCGGAGTCAAGCCCGCCGCCGCCTGCCACGCGCGCATCTCGGCGACCGCGCAGGTGCCGCCGTCGCTCGAGGCGCCGAAGAAGAGGTCGAGCAAGGCGCCCAGGCGCGCCCGTCGCGCCTCGCGCGCGTCGGCCGGGCGGGCGACGTCTTGCACCACGTACACGCCCCCCAGGCGGAGCGCCTCGGCGACGCGGCGCGCGAGCAGCAGGTTCTCCTCCGGACCGAAGTGGTGGTTGAGCTGCGACGCGAAGACCACGTCGACGTCGCCCGCCCCCAACGGGTCGTGCAGCGCGTCGCCGACCTGGAAGCGCAGGCGATCGGCCAGGTCGGGCGGGGCGCCCGCCGCGTGCGCGGCGGCGACGGCGGGGCGCCAGGTCGACGACGGTCGCCGTGAGCCGCGGGTGGCCGCGCA
>JARGGE010000014.1 GCA_029210865.1 Trueperaceae bacterium | reverse complement strand
CCACGCCCGCCGACGCGCTGGCGCGCATCGACGCGCTCCAGCGCGAGGGGCGCCTGGGCGAGGTGCTCGCCGCCGTCGACGCCGCCCTGCACGCGGCGGACGCGGCCGGCGACCGCGCCATGGCCGCGCAGGTGCCCGTCCGCCAAGGCATCGCGCTCGACGCCGCGGCCGAGTTCGACGCCGCCGGCGAGGCACTGCGGCGCGCCGCGACGACCTTCGAGGAACTCGGCGACGACGAGGCCCTGGCGAGCGCGCTCAACAGCCTCGGGGTGGTCCGCTCGCGCGCAGGCGACGCCTTGGCCGGCCTCGCCTACTACACCCGCGTGCGCCAGCTCCGCGAGCGCCTCGGCGACGCGGGCGGCGTGCTGCAGGCCCTGAACAACGCGGCGATCAACCTCAAGAACCTGGGGCGGTTGGCCGAGGCGCTGGCGACGAGCGACGAGGCGCTGGCGCTCGCCGACGCCGAGGGCGACGACGCGGCGCGCACGGTGGTGCTGGCCAACCGGGCGGTCCTGCTCGCCAAGCTGGGTCGTGCCGAGGCGCTCGCGACGTTCGAGGCCGCGGAAGCCGGCGCCCGTCGCCACGGCTACCCGCTCTACCTCAGCGAGACGCTGCGGCGCCACGCCGAGGTCCTGCTCGAACGGGGTCGGGTGGCGGAGGCCGCGACCAAGCTCGACGAAGCGGTGGACGTGGCGGCGGGGATGGGGGCCCGGGAGCAGTTGCAGGCCGCCTGGCAGCTGCGCTCGGCGTGCTTCGAGGCACGCGGTGACGCCCCCGCGGCGCTCGCCGACCTCAAGCGCGCGCACGCGTTGGCGATCGAGCTCGCCGACGAGCGCCTGCGCAGCCGGCTCGACGCGCGCCAGGACCGCTTCGACCGCGAGCTGGCGCTCCGGACCAGCGACGAGTCGCGCCGCCGCCACGCCGACCTGCAGCGCGCCCACCAGGAGCTCGAGCGGCTGCACGTGCGCCTGGCCGAGCAGACGACGCTCCTCGAGGCGCGCTCGCGCACCGACCACCTGACCGGTCTCGCCAACCGCGCGCACCTCGACGAGCGGCTGCGCGACGAGGTGCGGCGGGCGGCGCGCTACGGCACCGCGCTCACGCTGCTGATGGTCGACCTCGACCACTTCAAGCAGGTCAACGACCGCTTCGCGCACGTGGTCGGCGACCAGGTGCTGCGCGCGGTCGCCGGCGTGCTGCGCGACCACGTGCGCGCGAGCGACCTGGTCGCGCGTTACGGCGGCGAGGAGTTCGCCGTGGTGCTGCCCGAGACCGACCTCACGGCGGCGCTGTCCGCGGTCACGAAGCTGGCGGGCGCCCTGGCCGCGCACCCCTGGCGCGTGCTGCACCCCGACCTCCCCGACGTCACGCTGTCGGCGGGGGTGGCCTCGACCGACCAGGGCCTCGCGGCCGACGCGCTGCTCGCGGTCGCCGACGCGCGGCTGCTCGTCGCCAAGCGTCTCGGCCGCGCGCAGGTCGTCACGGGCGACGATGCGGACGGGGCGCCGCTCTTCGCGCCGTCCGCCGCCGACGCGCCCCGTTGACAACGACCCCGACCGCGGCGTAGCTTCGTAGCCACTTAAGCAAAGACGTTGCGGAAGCCTGGCCACCGCGAACCAGACGCCGCCGCGAACCCCTTCGCGTCCGGTCGACGGCGCGGAACCACCTGGACGCCATCGGAGGCCGACCGCGTGCCCACCCCGCTGCAGACCGACCACGTCCGCGCCACCAACCGCCGTGCCGTCTACCGCGCGCTCGCGGACGGGGCCGCGGTCATGGCCCGCGGCGCGGGCGCGGGTAGCCGCACAGCCGGCGGCGCGGCGCCGGCCGGCGGCGCCTCGCGCAGCGACCTCGCCCAGCGCACCGGGCTCTCCACCCCCACCGTGGCGGCGATCCTCGGCGACCTCGCGGCGCTCGGCCTGATCCGCGACGCGGGCCAGGACGCCGCCACCGGTGGACGCCCGGCGCAGCGGGTGGCGCTCGCGGCCGACGCGCGCCACGTGCTGGCGGTCGACCTGTCCGGTCGCCGCGCACGCGCCCACCGGGTCGACCTGCTCGGGCGCCCCGGTGCCCCCAGGCTCGGGCCCGAGGTGCGCCCCGGCGGCGACGCCGAGCTCCTCGCCTGGCTGGCGGCGCTCGCCGACGACGCCGAGGCCCCGCCGCTGGCGCATCTGGCCGTCGCCGTCCCCGGCGTCGTCGATGCGCGCGACGGACGCGTGCGGCTCGCGCCGGCGCTGGGTTGGACGGATGAACCGGCCGGCGAACGGCTGGCCGCGGCCACCGGTCTGCCCGTGCTCCTCGAGAACGACGTCAACGCGCTGGCGCTGGCCGAAGGGCAGTACGGGCGCGGGCGCGGCCACGAGCACGTCGTCTTCGTCGCGATCGGCAGCGGCGTCGGGGCCGGGCTCGTCGTCCACGGGCAGCTGGTGCGCGGCGCGCACGCCGCGGCCGGCGAGATCGGCTACGCGGCCACCCCCGGAGCCGCCGCCGACAGCGCCCGAACGGTCGCCGACGCGGGCGCGGGCGACCCCTCGCTGGGCGGGCCGCTGGAGCGCGACCTGCTCGCCCTCGCCGACCGCTTCGTCACCGCCGACGGCACGCTCGACCTGGGCACGCCGGCGCGCCGCGGCGCCTTCGACCGCTTCACCGACGCCCTGCGCAGCGTCGTCCACGTGCTCGTGTGCGCCCTCGACCCGGAGGTGGTGGTCGTGGCCTGGCCCGCCGATCCCGATGGGCGGCTCGCCGAGGCGCTGGGGCCGCTCGGCCCTGGGCGCGACCCCGTGCGCACGGTGCCCGGCATGCTCGGCCCCGACGCCGCCACCCGCGGCGTCGCGCACCTGGCGCTCGAGCGCGTCGCGGACGCGCTGTGCCACGCGCCTGGGCGCACCGGCCCGCTGGCCGACGGCCGCTCGGCGCCCGTCGACCCCCGCTCGAACGCCCGTCCGGCCCGCGAGAGGACCCCCCATGCCTGACCTGCCGTTCCCCGTGATCGACGTCCACGCGCACTTCCCGGTCGTGCACACGATCGGCCTCCACGACGTGCGCGAGGAACCGCGCCACCCGGCGCTCGAGGCCTACGCCCGCGACCGCCAGGCGCGCATGCACAAGGAGTGGGGAACCGCGCCCGAGGAGCCGCGCGCGCGGACGCCCGAGGAGATCGACGCCGCCGCCGACCGCTGGGCGGCCGAGCTCGATCGCCACGGCGTCCGCTGGATGAACTTCGTCACCGGTCAGAGCAACGACCTGCTCGCGTCGATCGTGCGCCGCTACCCCGACCGCTTCACCGGCTTCGCCCACCACCCGCTGCGGCCGGGCGCCGGCGCCGAGACCCGCCGCGCGGTCGACGACCTGGGGCTCAAGGGCTTCAAGGCGCTCGGCCCCATGACCGAGCTCCCGTTCGAGGACCCCAGCCTGCGCGACCACTGGGCCTTCCTCGCCGAGCGGCGGCTGCCGGCCCTGATCCACTTCGGCTTCCTGGGGCGCGGCGGCGGGGTGGTGGCGCACCCGCGCATGAGCCCGCTCTCGCTCTTCGAGGTGGCGCGCGACTTCCCCGAGATCCCCTTCATCGTCCCGCACTTCGGCGCCGGCTACTACGACGACCTGCTGGCGCTGTGCTGGAGCCTCCCGAACGTCTACATCGACACCTCGGGCAGCAACCAGTGGATGCGTTGGATGCCCTACCCGCTCACCCTCGAGGACCTGTTCCGCAAGGCCTTCGACACGATCGGCCCGGAGCGGGTGCTCTTCGGCACCGACTCGGCCGGCTTCCCGCGCGGCTTCGCGGTCCGCTACCTCAAGGACCAGCTGCGTGCGTGCTACACGATGAAGCTCCCCGAGACCGACATCGCGCTCGTCTTCGGCGGCAACGCCGCGCGCCTCCTCGGCCTCGACCTCGAGCCGCGGGCGACCGCCGCGACCGCGAGCGCCGCATGACCTGGCACCCCGCCTACGCGGAGCGGGTGCTTGTGCCCGACCACCGCTTCGCCGCCGCGCGCCTCTACCCGGCCTTCCTCGACGCCCTCACGGCCCACGCGCGGACGGTCGCCCGGCTGCCGGCGGCGGCCGCGCACGGCGACCAGCTCGCCGCGCTCGACGCCGGGCTCCGGCGCCAGCGCGACCTGCCCCCGCCCCCACCCGAAGCGGGCGTCCCCGACCTGTACTTCGCGCTGCAGCGACGCCTGGAGGCCGAGTTCGTCGCCGCCTCGGGCCCCGAGGCGGGCGCCGCCACCCTCGCCTGGCTGCGGTTGGGGCTCTCGCGCAACGACCTCGACATGACCGCCTACGTGCTGGCGGCGCGCGACTCCCTGCTGCGCGTCGCGCGCCGCGCCGGCGAGCTGCGCGGGGCGCTGCTCGACCTGGCCGCCGCGCACGTCGGGACCGTCGTCATCGCGACCACGCACCACCAGCCCGCCCAGCCGACCACGCTCGCCCACTACCTGGTCGCCGTCGCCGCGATGGTCGGCCGCGACCACGACCGGCTGCTGGGCGCGCTGCGGCGCCTCGACCGCTGCCCGCTGGGCGCCGCCGCCCTCGCCGGCAGCAGCCACCCGCTCGACCGCGCCTTCACCGCCGCCGCGCTGGGCTTCGCCGAACCGGTGGCGAACACGTACGACGCGGTCGCCTCGGGCGACTGGCAGCTCGACGTCGCGGCGCTCGGCCAGACCCTGGGCGTCGGCCTCTCGCGGGTGGTCCACGACCTGGTCGCGGCCGCCTCCGACGGCTGGTGGCGCCTCGCCGACGACCTGGTGCAGGGGTCGTCGATCATGCCGCAGAAGCGCAACCCGGTGACGCTCGAGCACGCCCGCACGCGCTTCGGTCGCGCCGCCGGGGCCGCGCAGATGCTCGCCTTCTCGGGCCACAACGTCCCCTTCGGCGACGTCAACGACATCGGTCCGGACGTCCAGGAGGCCGTGCACACGGTGCTGGACGCGCTCGACGCCGGGCTCGAGCTGCTCGTCGCCTGCCTGCGCGGCGCCACCATCGACACCGACCGGCTCGCGGCCCGCGCCGCGGCCACCGACACCACCGCCACCGAGCTCGCCGACGAGCTCGTTCGGACGGGCGGGCACCCCTTCCCCGAGGCGCACCGCACGGCTGCCGCCCTGGTCCGGCTCCTCGCCGACCAGGGTCGCCCCCTCGCCACGGCCACCCCCGACGACCTCCTCGCCTGCGGCGGCCCGCCGCTGCCGGCCGAGGTGCTCGCCGAGGCGCTCGCGCCCGCCGCGTTCGTCGCGCGCCGGAACGGACTGGGGGGCCCCGCCCCCGAGTCGGTTCGGTCGCAGATCGGACGCGCCCGGTCGGAGCTGGCCGAGTATCATCGAGCCGTCGACCTCACGACCGCTCGGATCGACGCGGCGTACCGCTCCCTGCGGACGCCCGGAAAGGACACCCTGGCATGAAGCACCTCGTCCGCACGATCCTCGTCGCCGCCGTCGCCGCTCTCGGCGTGGCGCAGGCGCAGGTCACCATCACGTACTGGCAGTACGACTTCGGCGCCCGCATCGACGCGATGAGCCAACTGATCGAACGGTTCAACGCCGAGAACCCGGACGTCATCGTCGTCCAAGAGAACGCCGGGCCGTACGCCTCCTACAAGGAGCGCGTCGCCGCGGCCCTCGCCGCCGGCGAGGGTCCGGACGTCGTGCAGCTGTTCTACGGCTGGGCGGGCGCATGGGAGCGAGCCGGCTACGTCGAGCCGCTGCCGGCCGAGCACTTCGATGAAGCTTGGATCCAGAGCTACTTCATCCCGATGGTCGAGTCGGTCAAGATCGACGGCGAATACTACGGCCTGCCCACCGCCGTGCGCGCGCTCGCGCTCTTCTACAACAAGGACCACTTCCGCGAGGTCGGCCTCGACCCCGAGAACCCCCCGGCCACCTGGGACGCGTTCGTCGACGCCGCGAAGGCGCTGACCATCCAGCGCGGCCCGCGCTTCGAGCGCGTCGGCTTCGGCATCGCGCCCAACGGTCAGGACCACCACCTGGTGCGGACCGTGCTGACGAACCAGCTCGGCACGCCGCCGTACAGCGCGGACAACACCGAGGTCCTCTACGGCAACGAGATCGGCGCCGAGGCGCTGGCCTTCTACACTTCGCTGCAGACCGAGCACGAGGTCGGCGTCACCGAGTTCGTCCCCGGCGCCAACGGTTACCGCGAGGGCTTCATCAACCTCGAGAGCATCTCGATGATCATCGACGGCTCCTTCGCCATCGGCAACGTGCGCACCAACGCCGAGTTCGACTGGGGCGTCGCCGAGCTGCCGACCTTCGACAACGGCGTCCAGAGCAACTTCGGTTCGTTCTGGATGAACGGCCTCACCGCCAACGCCTACGCGAGCCCCGAGAAGCTCGAGGCCGCTTCGCGCTTCATCAAGTTCGTCACGAGCGAAGCGTCGATGGAGCTGTGGCTCGACGTCGTGGGCGAGCTTCCGGCCGCGCGCACGCTCGTCGCCGACCCCGAGCTGACCACCGACCCCGTGTTCGGTGCCTTCATCGCCGGCCTGGCGTACGCCGAGGCCACCCAGTTCGTCGACGAGGGCGCGCAGCGCAGCGCCATGGTCGACGCGATCAACCGCGTCCTCCTCGAGGGTGCGGATCCGCTCGACTCGATCCTGCAAGCGGCCGCCGAGGACCAGGCGCTGCTCGACGCCGCCAACACGCCGTAACGACCTATCGAGAAGTACGTGCGGGACGGCCTTGCGGCCGTCCCGCTCCTCCCCCGGCCGCTCACCAACGGTCATCGCCGTAGAGGAGCCGAGTGACCTCCACCCAGCCTGAACGCCGCCGCCGGTCCCTGTCGCTCGCGCACCGCGAGGCGCTGTGGGCGTACATCTTCCTGGCCATCCCGATCGTCTTCTACGGCTTCATCCGCTTCTGGCCCGCGCTGCAGTCCTTCTATCTTTCGCTCTTCACCTGGCACATCGATCCGGCCCAGCGCACCTTCGTCGGGCTCGGCTACTACCGCGAACTGCTCGAGAACCCGGTCTTCCACCAGGCGCTCCGGAACACGTTCCAATACGCGGTGATCACCGTGCCGGCGTCGATGGCCCTCGGCCTCGGGATCGCCCTCATGCTTCAGGCGGTCGCTCGCGGACGCAGCGCCTTCCGCGCCATCTACTTCGCTCCCTACATCACCCCGGCCGTCGCCGTCGCGTGGGTCTGGGGCTGGATGTACAACTACAACTACGGCATCATCAACACCCTGCTGATCGAGTGGTACGTCTTCCTGGAGCGCTTCGGTCTGGAACGCCTGGCCATCGACCCGCAGCGCTTCCTGACCGATCCGAACCTGGCGCTCTTCTCCGTCGCGGTCGTGGTCATCTGGCAGCAACTCGGTTTCCAGGTGGTCATCTTCCTGGCCGGCCTGCAGGGCATCCCGCGCATCTATTACGAGGCGGCGCGCATCGACGGCGCCACGCCGTGGGACCTCTTCCGCCACGTCACGCTGCCCCTGTTGAACCCCGTGATCGTGTTCAGCGTGGTCATCACGACCATCAACGCGCTTCAGCTCTTCGACCAGATCGTCAACATCAACTTCACCGACCAGGGGGGACCGCTCAACCGCACCCTGTCGATCGCGCTCTATATGTACCAGGAGGCCTTCGGCCGCGCTCGCCTCGGGTACGCCGCCGCCGTCACGGTGGTGCTCTTCGCCATCATCCTGGTGGTCACGCTCATCCAACTCCGGCTGACGCAGCGCCGGGTGGAGTACTGATGGGAGGCATCGCATGATCGCGAGCGAACCTACGGTCGTGCGCGGCCTCCGGGCTGCCGAGGCGGCGCCACGTCGCCGGCGCGCCAACCTCTGGGTCGGCCTGAGCTACGTGCTGCTCACGGTGGGGGCGCTGGCGATGGTGTTCCCGTTCCTTTGGATGCTGCTGAGCTCGTTCAAGCCCTACCGCGAGATCCTCTCCTTCCAGATCCTGCCGGAGCGCTTCACGCTCGCGAACTACGTCGAGGTCGTGACCGGCACGGCGTTCCCCCAGTGGTTCCTCAACAGCCTCATCGTAGCCGTCGGAACGACCGCCTCGGTGCTGTTCTTCTGCGCGCTCGTCGGCTACGTGCTCGCCACCCTGAAGTTCCCGTACAAGAACCTCATCTTCATCCTGATCCTGTCGACGCTGATGGTGCCCACCGAGATGCTCGTCATCCCCTGGTTCGTCATGTCGGCGGAGTACGGCTGGGTGAACACGTACTGGGGGCTCATGTTCCCCGGCCTGATCCCCGGCTTCGGCGTCTTCCTGATGCGGCAGTTCTTCCAGACGCTGCCGCGCGACCTGTTCGACGCCGGGCGCATCGACGGCGTGAGCGAGTTCGGGCTCTTCTGGCGCATCGGGTTGCCGCTGGTCGGACCCGGCCTCGCCGCGCTGGGCATCTTCGCCTTCATCGGCAACTGGAACGCCTACCTGTGGCCGCTGATCGTCGGTCAGCGCCCCGAGATGCGCACCATCCCGGTCGGCATCTCCAACTTCTCGGGCGAGGCGGCCACCCAGTGGAACCTGATCATGTCCGCGTCCTCGCTGGCGATCGTGCCGGTCCTGATCATCTTCTTGATCTTCCAGAAGCAGATCATCGAGGGCGTCGTCCTCACCGGCGTCAAGGGCTGAGCGTGGCCGCGGAGGGCGTGGCGCCCGCGCCGCGGCTCATCGTCGCGGGCAACGCGAGCGTCGACCTGCTGCTCGGTCCGCTCGCCCCTTGGCCCACGCCCGGCACCGAGACGGTGGTCGAGCGCATCGCCTGGCGCGTCGGGGGCGCGCTCGGCAACACCGCGCTCGCGCTCGCCGGCCTCGGGATCCCCGCCTCGCTCGTCTGGGACGTGGGCGACGACGCCATGGGGGCGTGGCTGGCCGAGGCGCTGGCGGACGCCGGCGACCCGCCGCGCGTGCTGGCGGCGCCGACCTCGGTCACGGTGGCGCTCACGCACCCGGACGGCGAGCGCACCTTCGTCTCGCATCTGGGGCACCTGGCGACGAGCGACCTCGTAGCGCTGTCGGCGGCGATCGACCGTGCGGTCCCTGGCGACCTCGTGCTCGTAGGCGGGCTCTTCCTGCTCCCGCGCTGGCGCGAGGGCCTACCGGCGCTCCTGGCGCACGCGCGGCGGCGCGGCCTCGTCACCGCGCTCGACACCGGTTGGCCCAACGAGGGCTGGACCGATCCGGTGCGCGCCGAGGTCCGCGCGGCGCTACCCCACGTCGACCTGTTCCTTCCGAACCTGGAGGAGGCGCGCGGGCTGTTGGGCGTCGCGGACGCCAGCCCGGCGTTCGCCCTGGAGCACCTCACGGCGCTGGTGGCCGGCCGGGTGGCGATCAAGCTGGGCCCGGACGGCGCCGCCTACGCGCACGGTGGGCGGACGGCCGTCGCACCGGCCCCCGACCTGGGCGTCGCCGACACGGTCGGCGCGGGCGACACCTTCAACGCGGGCCTGCTCGCCGCGCTGCGCGAGAACCTCGTCTGGCCCGAGGCGGTGGGCATCGCCGTGACCGCCGCGTCCCACGCGATCGCTCGCTCCCCACGGCGCTACCCGCGGTGGGCGCAGCTCCGCGCCGATCACGCGGCGCGGCGCCTCGAGGGTGCCGCGACGCGCTGACCCGTCCGACCGATCAATGGGCATGGACGAGGCGTGGGGTGGGCCGCTGCGGCACGGCCGGACCGGGTCGCCCGTGGTGCGGATGCTGCGCCCGCCACGCTGCGTGCACCAACCGCCACCGTGAGGCCTCGGCCTCGTGCTCGCGCATCGCCGAGTAGATCGCCAGCATGTAGGGAACGGAGTAGACGGAGGATGGGAAGGTCATGGTCGGCCCTCCTTCCGGGAAGACCGCGGGAACGCGTGCCCGGGCGTCGACGCTGGCTGAGCCCCCGGGAACGACCCCGCACGATCAGTCTAGGAAGGCGACCGTCACGCTTGCGTGACAGCCGGGGCAGCGTCGTTGGCACGGGTGCGCGCGACGACGTTCGTCGTCGCGCGCACCGGAACCTTCGGCGCTGCCGGTTCGAGGTCACGGGCCCCCGAGCTTCTCCTCGGTCGCCCACGCGGGCACCGCCCCGGGGTTCGGGCCCGCCGTGTCGGGCGGCGCCGAAGGCGCGTCGACCCACACGCAGGGGGCGACGCCGTCCGTCGAATGCCCCGGACCACCCCCCGCGAACTCGCCGGCGTACGGTGCCGCCAGGATCAACGTCGTGAGCGCCGCGACCACCGCGGCGAGCAGCGTGACGAATGGATGCCGGTTCCGACTGGTGCGTTCCATCGCGTACCTCCGCCACGACGGTAGGGAACGCACCGTGCGTCGAACGTGAGCCGGGCTCTGGCCCCGCTCCTTCAAGGCCACAGCCTCCGTGGACGCGTCGCGGTGCGTGCTAGCGTCCGCCCATGAACCTCGCGCAACGCATCGTGCACGCATCGGCGCTCCTGCTGGCGCTCACCGGGGCACTCGCGCAAGGTCCCGCATCCGAGCCGCCCCGTCCCGCCCCCGACCTCGCCCCTCGCGCCCTCGAGCCTGAGGAGCTCGACGCCGTCACCATCGCCCGCATCGCGCTTCGGTACGACCTCGACGGGGTCGCGCTCGACGCGCTCGCCGCGAGCGGCGCCCCGGGACTGGTCCTCGGGGTGGCGGTCGCCGGTCAGACGGTCTTCCTCGAGGCCTACGGCTCCGCTACGGTCGGCGGCGCTCCGATGCCGCTCGACGCGCCGCTCTGGCTCGCCTCGGTCTCCAAGCCGCTCACCGCGGTCGCCGTGCTGCGGCTCGCCGCGGAGGGACGCCTGGACCTCGACGCCGACGCCGCGACGCTCCTCCCCGACGGCGCGCTCGGCCCCCCCGCCCACCCGGACGACGGGCCCGTCACCGTCCGGCACCTGCTGACCCACACCGCGGGCCTCGACGTCCGGTCGCTCGGGCGGACGCTGGCGGACGGCGAGGCCGCGCCGTCGGCGCGCGACGCGGTGGCCGCCGGCTTGCCACCCCGCGTCCACGCCCCGGGCGAGCGCCTCGTCTACTGCAACGCCTGCTACCTGGCGCTCGCCGCGATCGTCGAGGGCGTGACCGGCCAGGCGCAGGAGGAGGCGTACCGCGAGCTCGTCTTCGAGCCGCTCGGGTTCGCCCACGCCACCATCGCCGCCGAGGCAGACGCCGCGTACGAGGCCGCGACGGTGTCCGGGCACGCCGTGGGGCCCGGCGGCGTGACCCCCCTCGCCATGCCGCGGCTGCTCGAGAGCGGCGCCGGCCGGGTGCGCGCGAGCGCGTCGGACCTCCTCGCCTTGGCCGAGGCGCTGACCGCCCCCGACGCACCGCCCGCCTTGAGCGACGGCGTGCGCCAGCAGCTCCTCGACCCCGCCGTGCGCCTCGGCACCGGCCTCCCCGGCTGGACGCTCGGCCTCGCCGAGACCGCGGTGCTGGGCCATCCCGCCGTGCGCCACGACGGCGACCTGCCGGGCGTCCGGGCCGCGCTGCTCGTCGTGCCGGACGCGCAGCTCGCGGTGTTCGCGTACCTGAACGGCACCGGCGCGGACGCGGGGCTCGAGGCGGCCTCGGGCCGGCGCGACGCCCGCGACGTGCTGCTCGAGGCGGTCGTCGCCCGCATCCTCGGCGATGCCCGCGACGCCGACGACCCGGCGCGCGGGTGGCCCGCGGCGACCGCCGCCACGCCCGAAGCCACCCCGGCACCCGGCCTCTACCGCTTCGACCGCGTCGCCCGCACCGGCCCCGAGCGGATGCTGGCCGCCGCGGCCCCCGTCGTGCGCATCGCGGCGAGCGGCGACGCCGTCGAGGTGGCGCCGCCCCCCGACCTCGCGGCGCCGGCGACGTACCGAAGGGCCGACGACGGCGTCCTCCGGCGCGCCGGCGACGGCGCTCCACTCGCGTCGGACGGCACGGACGGGCGCGTGCTGCTGCACCTCGGCACCACCGTCGGGCTCGAACGCGTCCGCTGGCTCGAGCGCCCCGACGTGTTCGTCGTCAGCCACGCCGCGGCGGCCGTGGCCGCGCTCCTGGTGCTCCTGACCTGGCCCATCGGTGCGCTCACACGCTGGCGGCGTCGCGAGCCGGTCGCGTGGAAGCTGCCGGCGGCCGTCGGCCGCGCGCGTGGGTTCGCGCGGGTCGGCGCCGCGGCGGCCCTCGCCATCTTGGCCATCCTCGTCGCCCTCACGTTGCAGGTGCTGGCGACCTCGGACGCGCCGCTCGCGGCCGGCGCGCCGGTGCTGCAGGCGCTCGCCGCGGTCCTCGCGCTCGCCCTGGCGGGCCTCGCGCTCGCGACCGCGGTCGGTGCCGTGCGCCACCCGCGCCTCGGCCTCCGCTGGGCCTGGCACGCGCTCGCGGCGGTCGCCTTCGCGGCCCTGCTGACCCAGGGCTGGGTGTGGGGGCTGTGGTCGCCCGAGGCGCTGCAGGCCACCTGGACGGATTTGGTCGGCGGACCCGCGGTCGCGGTCGCGCGCACCCCGTAGCATGCCGGCATGACCGATGCCGCTCCCCCCCGACTCGCCGTCGCCACCGTCGCCGGTGGCTGCTTCTGGTGCACCGAAGCCGTCTTCGAACAGGTTGCCGGCGTCCACGCCGTCGAGAGCGGCTACGTCGGCGGCCACCTGCCGAACCCGACGTACGCCCGCGTGTGCGACGGCGACACCGGCCACGCCGAGACGCTGCGCATCACCTTCGACCCCGACGTGCTGCCGTACCCGGCGCTGCTCGAGGTCTTCTTCGGCACCCACGACCCCACCACCAAGGACCGCCAGGGCCACGACGTCGGCTCGCAGTACCGCTCGGCCGTCTTCGCCCACGACGAGGCACAGGCCGCCGAGGCGCGCGCGGCGATCGCCGAGCTCGAGCGCGAAGGAGTGTTCGGCGCGCCGATCGTCACCGAGGTGGCGCTCCTCGACCCCACCACGGTCGCCGGCACCTGGTACCCCGCCGAGCCCTACCACCAGGGGTACTTCCGCGCGAACCCGCACCAGGGCTACTGCGCGGCGGTCGTGGCGCCGAAGGTGGCCAAGTTCCGCCAGCGCTTCGCCCACCGCCTCCGCGGCGCGGCCTGAGGGACGGCGTGGGCGCGGCCGCGGGCGGGGCCGGTGCGGCCGCGGGCACGCCGACGCGCCTGCGCCTCGACGCTGTCGGTGCAGGTGTCCAGCCGGGCGCCATCGTCGACGCCTGGGTGGACGACCTGCGCCCGGGCGACGTCGTCCTGCACGCGCGCAGCGGCCGCGCCGGGGAGCGCCGCAGCCTCCGCTTCCGCGACCCGGTCGCCACCTTCGCGATCCACGACGCCGACGACGCCCCCACCCTGCTCGCCGCGCTCGACGCGCAGCTGCGCGCGGGACGCGCCGTGGCGGGCACCCTGGGGTACGAGGCGGGCGCCGCCCTGGTGGGGGCACCCGTGGCCGGCCACCCTGGGTACCCGCTGGCCTGGTTCGGGGCCTACGAACGCGTCGAGGCGGTCGACGCCGGACCCGGGGGCGCGCCGCTGCGCGCGCCGCGCGACCGGCGCGGCGGGGTGCGCGACGTGGCGCTCGAGCTCGACGCCGCGGCCTGGGCGGCGCGCGTCGCGGCGGTCCGGGCGGCCCTCGAGGCCGGCGACGCCTACCAGGTCAACCTGACCACCGGGATCCGCTGCCGCGTCGGCGACGTCCGCGACGCCTACCGCGCGCTCTCGGGCTCGCAGAGCGTGGCGTTCGGCGCGCTGCTCGACACCGGCGAGGTCGCCCTCGCCTCCGCCTCGCCCGAGCTGTTCGTGCGCGCTCAGCGGCGCGGCGACGCGCTCCGCCTGACCACGCGACCGATGAAGGGCACGGCCCCGCGGGCCGCCGAGCCCGAGGCCGACGCCGCCGCCGCGGAGGCGCTGCGGCGCGACCCCAAGAACCGCGCCGAGAACGTCATGATCGTCGACCTCCTGCGCAACGACCTCGGGCGGGTCGCGCGCCCCGGTAGCGTCCGCCCCACGGCGCTGTTCGAGGTCGAGCGCTACCGACGGGTGCTGCAGATGACCTCGACGATCGAGGCGGAGGCGGATCACGACCTCCCGCTGAGCGCGCTCCTGAGCGCGCTCTTCCCGTGCGGCTCGATCACCGGCGCGCCCAAGCGGCGCACGATGGAGCTGATCGGCGCCCTCGAGGGGGGCCCGCGCGGCGCGTACACGGGCGCGATCGGGTACGCGCTGCCGACGGACGCCGGCGCGATCGCCGAGGCCAGCTTCAGCGTCGCCATCCGCACGCTGGTGGTGAAGGCGGGCGAGGGCCGGCTGGGGGTGGGCGGCGGCATCGTCGTCGACTCGGAGGCCGCGGACGAGTGGGCCGAGGTCGCCACCAAGGCGCGCTTCCTCACGCACCCCGACCCGCCGCTCGGGCTCTTCGAGACGCTCCGCTGGGAGGCGGGCGCCGCACCCCGCTGGGACGCCCACCTCGCGCGCCTGGCGCGCAGCGCCGCGCACCACGGGATCCCCTTCGACCCGTCGGCGTCGGCCGCCGCCGTCGCCGACGCGGTCGAGGCGGCGACGCGCGCGGCGACCCCCGGAGCCATCGCGACGGAGGCCGCCGGCGCCTCGACCCCCCCTGTGCTGCGCGTGCGCCTCGACCTGCACGAGGAGGGCCGCTACACCGCGGTCGCGCGCCCCCACGTCGACCCGCCGGCGGACGCCCCGCCGGTCACCGTCGCGCTCGCGGCGCGTCCCCTGCGCGCCGACGACCCGCGCCGCCGCCACAAGACCACCGACCGCGACACCTACGACACCGCCGCGGCCTGGGCCGCGCGCCACGGCCACGCCGACGTGCTGTTCGTCAACGAGCACGGTCGGGTGGCCGAGGGGGCGATCTCGACCGTGTTCGTGCGCGACGACGACGGCGTCTGGCGCACCCCGCCCGTCGCCGACGGCGCCCTCCCCGGCGTGCTACGCGGCGAGCTGCTCGCGAGCGGCGCGGCGCGCGAGGGCGCCGTGACCGAGGCCGACCTGCGCGCACGCGAGCTGGCGATAGGCAACGCGCTGCGCGGCCTGCGCGCGGCGCGCCTCGACCCCGCGGCACGATGGGCGGCGATCGAGGAGGCTCCGACGTGAGACACCCTGTGTCAACCCGTTGGGTTCATCAGCGCCGGATCGTAGAGGGTGCCGTCGCGCCAGCAGGCGTGCAGGACGCGAACCCAGGCTCTTGCGACGATGCGTACGGCGTGCGGGTGGCGGTGGCCTCGGGCGCGGGCGCGTTCGTAGAGGCCGCGCGCCCAGGGGTCCTCGAAGCGGCTGTTGTTCGCGAAGGTCGTGAGGGCGTTCTTGAGGCGTTTGTTGCAGGCGTAGCGGGCGACGACGGCGTGGCTGCGTCCGCTGGCGTGGGTGACGGGCGCGACGCCGGCTTCGCTGGCGGGGTGGTCGCGGGTCTGGTAGCGGTTCGGGTCGTCGCCGATCTCGGCGACGATCAGCGCGGCGTTGATGCGTCCGGTGCGTGGGAGGCTCATGACGAGCTGTCCGATGGCGGTGTCGGCGCTGGCGTGCTCGAGGTTGCGCGTGAGGGTGCCGAGGTCGCGGGTGAGGACCTCGAGGGTGCTCACGAGCGCGAGCACGATCGCGCGGGAGGCTTCGGTCTCGCGCTCGGCGATGAGTGGCGTGGGCGCGGCGCGCAGGCGCTCGAGGAGCTCTTCGGGGGTGCGGCGGCCACTGTAGCGGTGGCTGGCCAGGAACGCCGCCATGCGCTTGGGTCCCAGCCCGCGGGTGCTGCCGAGGGTGGGGAAGCGGCGCAGGAACGCGAGCGCGATGGGGCTCGCGAGGTCGGTGAAGAGGACGGCGGCGCCGGGCCAGGCGTGCTCGAGCTGCGCGCGCAGTTGGTTCGCGAGCATGACCTTGTGCCGCACGAGGTCGTCGCGGGCGCGCGCGAGGGCGCGCACGGCGCGCATGGGGTCGCTGCGGGGCGTGAGTGGTGTGAAGCGGTGCGCGTCGGTGCGCAGCAGCTCCGCGAGCAGCAGCGTGCCGCCGGCGTCGCTCTTGCTGAACGCCGCGCGGTAGCGCGCGCGCGACGCCTTGACGACGTTCGGGTGGATCGCCACCACTGGAGGGCCGGCTTCTTGGAGGGTGTCGACCAGCAGGCCGCTGGGGCGTTCGATGGCGATCGGGAGGTCTTCGGGTGGGCTGATGTGGCGCAGGTCGCGCAGCAGTCGCTCGAGACCTTCGTAGGTGTGTGGCACGTCGAAGCGTGCGCGGACGTTGCCGCGCGCGTCGATGACGCAGACGCTGTGGTGGTAGGCGCCCCAGTCGAGCCCGGCGGTGTGGTCGCTCATGCGGTTCCTCCCATCTGGAGTACGCTCGCTGGCGTCGGGAGGTCCTGCCGGTCGCTCACTGAAAGGCCCTCGAGCCACGTGCTCCCGGGGCTACACCCTGTGGCCGGTCGTGACCTCCCGGCCATCGCGAGGGGGCGGGTCTCACGCAGGCCCTCGAGGGGCGAGCGACGCTGGCCCTACCTCGCGATGCGCCGGACGAGCCCTTCGATCATCATCCGAACGGCGACCGAACGCCCCAAACCAGAGGTACCCCAGTGAGCGGCCGCGCCGACCGTCCCCGGGTCCTGCTTCTGTGCGGTGGCCGTTCGGCGGAGCACGACGTCTCGCTCGCGTCCGCGCGTTCGCTGCTGGGCGAGACCGCGGGCCGGCTCGACTGGCGCCCGCAGGTCATCGACCGCGACGGCACCTGGCTGAGCGCCGCCGCGAGCGCTCGGCGCCTCGCCGGCGAGGCGCCGACGCGGAACGACGCGGGCGCCGCTCCCGTCTTCGACCCCGCCCTGCTCGACGACGTCGACGTGGTCTTCCCGCTCCTGCACGGACCGTACGGCGAGGACGGGCGCATCCAGGGCGCGCTCGACGTGCTCGGCGTCCGCTACGTGGGCTCCGGGGTCCACGGCAGCGCGGTGGGCATGGACAAGCCGACGATGAAGGCGGTCTTCGCGGCCGCCGGGTTGCCCCAGGTCGCGTACGCCGGCGTGACGCGCGACGCCTGGCGCCGCGCGCCGTCCGAGGTCGACGAGCGCCTGGACGCGCTCGGTTGGCCCGTCTTCGTGAAGCCCGCCAACCTCGGCTCGTCGATCGGCATCGCCCGTGCCGACCGCCGCGACGCGCGGGCGGCCGCCTTGAGCGCCGCCTTCGCGTACGACCGGCGGGTGATCGTCGAGCAGGCCTTCGTGGACGGCCGCGAGCTCGAGGTCGCCGTCCTCGGCCTCGACGAACCCGAGGTGAGCGTGGTCGGCGAGATCCGCTTCGCGACCGAGTTCTACGACTACGACACCAAGTACACCATGGGGCGGGCGCGCCTCGACGTGCCTGCCGACCTGCCGTCCGACGTCGCCGACGCGTGCCGCGACCTGGCGCGGCACGCCTTCCTCGCCGCCGACGCCGCCGGCCTCGCGCGCGTCGACCTGTTCTGGTCGCCCGAGCGCGACGAACTGGTGGTCAACGAGATCAACACGATGCCCGGCTTCACTGCGACGTCGATGTACCCGCGCCTGTGGGCGGCCTCCGGCCTTCCCTACCCCGACCTCGCCGCGCGTCTGGTCGACCTCGCCCTCGTCGACCGCTGAGCGCCCCGCGTCGCTCGTCGCTGGACGGGCGACGCGGGACCCGCGGTATCATCCGCGCGTCCGGAGGTGATGCCGCCCCCAAGCGCCGGGACAACCCGCTCCCCCCTGGGCCCGACGACCCGTCGCGGCCGCAGGCGCGGGTGCCCACGCCCGCTCGGTTCGCAGCGGCGCTGCGCGCGACCCTGCTCGACGACGAGCCGTACGCCCCCGACCCGGCGGTCGCCGCGGGCGACGACCCGGACGCCTCTCCCGAGACCGCTGGCCCGCGCCCCCTGACGAACCTCGGCGCTGCGCGCGTGCTCATCCTCAACGCCAGCTACGAGCCGCTGCACGTCTGCTCGGTCAAGCGCGCGATCACGCTGCTGATGCACGACCTGGCCGAGCGCGTCCAGGACGGCGACCGCGTCCTGCGCTCGCCGTCGGCCGTGGTGCCGGTGCCCAGCGTCATCCGGCTCCGGCGCTACGTGCGCCGCCCGCACCGCCAGCGCGTCGCCTTCAACCGCAAGAACGTCTTTCGCCGCGACGACCACACCTGTCAGTACTGCGGCGTCCGCAGCCACGACCTCACCCTCGACCACGTGCAGCCCCGCTCGCGCGGCGGCCCGACCACGTGGGAGAACGTCGTCGCCTGCTGCCGCCGCTGCAACGCCACGAAGCGCGACCGGACGCCGGTCGAAGCGGGCATGGCGCTGCGCCGCCGGCCGAGCGCGCCGGCGTTCCTCTTCAGCTCCGCCTACGGCGTGCTGCCCGACCTCGACCCGGCCTGGGAGGCCTACCTGCCCCGCGGCCGCTGACCGTGGGGCGCGCCTCCGAGCACGCTCAGCGGCGCCGGCGCGGGTCGGCGAACAGCCGCGAGAGCACCGCCGAGACGATCGACAGCACCAGCGCGCCCCACACCGCGCTGCCGAAGCCGGCGATGTCGAGCGGCGAGATCGCCGCGGCGACCGCGAGCGCGAGCCCGTTCACCACGAGCAGGAACAGCCCGAAGGTCAGCAGCGTGACCGGCAGGGTCAGCAGGACCATCACCGGGCGCACCACGGCGTTCACCAGGCCGATGACCAGGGCGGCGACCAGCAGCGGCCACAGACCGCCAGAGGCGATGCTCATGCCGCCGACGAAGCTCACGGTCAGCCACAGCGCCAGCGCGTTCAGGGCCCATCGAACGAGGAGGTTCATGCCCGCAGCTTAGCAGCGACCTCGGCGACGGCGCCGCGTCCGTCCCCGGGG
>JARGGE010000149.1 GCA_029210865.1 Trueperaceae bacterium | reverse complement strand
GCACCGCGGTCGGCCGCCACGCCCCGATGGCGACGGCGAGCCCGGCGGCGGTGTTCACCTTGCCGAGGCCCAGCGCCTGCACGACGACCGTCGCCGCGCCGAGTTCGCCCTGCCGGGCGGGGCCCCAGGCGGTCGCGGTCGCGCGCGCGTCGGTGAGGCCGGCGACGATGCCCGCGAGCTCCAGGTCGGTGGCGCCGACGACCAGTAGCGGCCCCCGGGGCGACAACTCGGCAGGCTCGGCGGCGGACGACGATCGTGCGCTCACGCTGCTGCCGGCGCCTCGAGGTCGAGGAGGGCCTTGACGTACGCCGCGGCGTCGTACGGCTGCAGGTCGTCGGCCTGCTCGCCCACGCCGACGAACTTGATCGGCACGCCGAGCTCCCGCGCGATCGGCAGCAGGATGCCGCCCTTGCCGGTCCCGTCGAGCTTGGTGACCACGATGCCGGTGAGCGTGACGGCCTCGTGGAAGCGCCGCGCCTGCTCCAGTCCGTTCTGGCCGGTGACGGCGTCGAGCACGAGCCAGGTCTCGCGCGGTTCGCCGGGGTCGGCCTTGTCGATCACGCGCTGGACCTTCTTCAGCTCCTCCATCAGGTTGTGCTTGGTGTGCAGGCGGCCGGCGGTGTCGACGATCAGCAGGTCGTCGCCGGCGGCGCGGCGGCGCTGCGCGCCGTCGAAGGCGACGGAGGCCGGGTCGCTGCCGTCCGGGCCGATGGTGGTGGGGATGCCGAGGCGCTCGCCCCACACCGCGAGCTGCGCGCTGCCGGCCGCGCGGAACGTGTCGCCGGCGGCGAAGCGCACGCGCTTGCCGCGCTCCTGGTAGTAGCGACCGAGCTTGGCGATCGTGGTCGTCTTGCCGACGCCGTTCACGCCGACGATCATCAGCACCTTGCCGGCGACCTCGACGGTCGACCTCGCGACGTCGAGGTCGAACCCGACGCGGCGCAGCTTCTGCCGGACGCTCGAGCCCTCGAGCTGGTCGAGGAGCGCGCGCTCGAGCGCTTCGCGGAAGGTCGCGCCGCGCTCGCGCTGCGCCTTGGCCTCCGCGACGACCTCGCGTGCGATGCGCGCACCGACGTCGGCGCCGACCAGCGCGAGCTCCAGGTCGTCCCAGTCCATCTCCCAGTCGTCGCCGCGCCGGGTGGCGCCGAAGGTCACCAGGTCGCGGGTCTTCGTGAGCCCCTGGCGCAGCCGATCGAACCAGGCCACGTCAACCCTGCTCGGCGGCCGTGGGCGGTCGGCGCTTGCCCTTGGCGGCCTCCGCCGCCTTGGCGGCGGCTTCGGCTTCGGCCTTGAGGCGCTCCGGGTCGTCGTCCGGCAGCCCCTCCTGGATCGCCTGCAGCGCGTGGCCGAGGCGTTCGAGGGTGCGCTGGCGCCCCATGATCGCCACCAGGTCGACGACCCCGGGGGCCTGCGTGGTGCCGGTCAGGGCGACCCGCAAGGGCATCATCACGTCGCCCAGGCGTACCGACTGCCGCTGGACGTACTCGTGGAGCAGGTCGTCGATCGCGTCGTCGTCGAAGAACTCGAGCCGGGAGAAGGCGCCCTCGAGGTCCTCGAGGTAGGCCTGGCCGGCCGCGAGGCGCCGGCGCGCGTCGACGTCGTACGCGATCCGGTCGACGAAGAAGGGCTCCGCCTGGTCGGCGAGCTCGCGCAGCGTCTCGGCGCGGGGCCGCAGCACGTCGACGACGTCGAGCAGGTAGTCGGCGTCGTCCCACGCGAAGCCGCGCTCGCGCAGCCACGGGGCCACCCGGTCGGCGACCGCCTCGAGGGTGAGCACCTCGCGGAGGTACCGGGCGTTGAGGTGGCGCAGGCGCTTGAGGTCGAACACGGGGCCGCCGAGGGAGACGCGGGTGACGTCGAAGACGGCGATCATCTCGTCGAGGGTGAAGACCTCGCGACCGTCGGGCATGCTCCAGCCCATGGTCGCCAGGAAGTTCAGCAGCGCCTCGGGCAGGATGCCCTGCTCGCGGTACGAGTCGACCGAGGTGTCCATCTTGCGCTTGCTGATCTTCGACTTGTTCGCGTCCGGGTTGCGGAGCAGCGGCAGGTGCGCGAAGACGGGCAGCGGCCAGCCGAACGCGCGGTAGAGGAGGACGTGCAGCGGCGTCGAGACCACCCACTCTTCGGCGCGTACCACGTGGGTCACGCCCATGAGGTGGTCGTCGACCACGTTGGCGAGGTGGTACGTGGGGTAGCCGTCGCTCTTGAGCAGCACCGCGTCGCGGATCTCGGCGTTCGGGACGGTGACGTCGCCCCGCAGCAGGTCGTGGAAGGTCGTCGCGCCCTCGTCCGGGGCGATCAACCGGACCACGTGCGCCTCGCCAGCGGCGGCGCGCCGGGCCTGTTCGTCGGCCGGCAGCGTGCGCCCACGGCCGTCGTAGCCGGGGTCGACCCCACGGCGCTTCTGATCGATGCGCAGGGCGTCGAGCTCCTCGGGCGTCTCGAAGGCGCGGTAGGCCTTGCCCTCGGCGACGAGGCGGTCGACGTGCGCCCGGTACAGCTCGAGGCGCTCGGATTGCCGGTACGGCCCGTGCGGGCCGCCGACGTCGGGACCCTCGTCCGGCGTCAGGCCGAGCCAGCGCATCATCTCGAGGATGCGGGTCTCCGCCTCCGGCTGGTAGCGGGCGCGGTCGGTGTCCTCGAGGCGGAGCACGAAGCGGCCGCCGTGGCGCTTGGCGAGCGCGTAGTTGAAGAGGCCGACGTAGGCCGTGCCGACGTGCGGGTCGCCGGTGGGCGACGGTGCGATGCGGGTGACGACAGCCATGGAGGCGCCTCCTTGGTGGGGCATGGTACCGCGGCGCCCCGAGGGGGGATGGCGCCGGGCGGGCGTGCGGGTGCGGAGCTCAGGTGAGCAGAGCGCGCCCCAGCGTGAGGGCCGCGACGGCCCAGAGGTACGGGGCGAACGCCCGGAAGCGGCCACGCCGCAGCATCGCGAACAGCACGAACAGCGAGGCGTAGCCGACCGCGAACGAGGCGAGCGTCATCCCGACGAGCGCCCCCCAGGGGAGCTCGGCCGCGAGCACGTCGCCGATCCCCAGGACGGCCACGCCGACCGAGACGACCAGGTAGAGCAGGAAGGAGACCCGCGGCGCGAGGTCGGCGGACGCGCCACGCCCGAGCAGGGCCGCGATCGTCGCGCCGGAGCGCGAGATGCCCGGGACGACGGCGAGCCCTTGCGCGACCCCGGCGACGAGCACGTCGTGGAAGGTCAGGTCGCGGACGGTCGCCTTGGGCCCGCTGCGCGGCGCCCACCAGAGCACCGCGGCGGTCACCGCGAGCGCGATCGAGACGGGCACCACCGAGTTCAGGTCCTCGAACACCGGGCGGATCGCCAGGCCGATGACCGCCGTCGGCACGCTGCCGGCGAGGACCAGGAGCGCGAGCCGCCAGCCGTCCCCGCGCCGCGCCTCGGCCGACACGAGCCCGCGCGCGAAGCCGCCGACGGCCACGGCGACGTCGCGCCACAGGTAGGCGAGGACGGCGAGCAGCGTGCCGGTGTTCGTCGCGAAGGCGACGTAGAGCGGGAGCTCGTCGCCCCATCCCAGCCAGTAGTTCGCCAGCACGAGGTGCCCCGAGCTCGAGATCGGGAGGAACTCGGTCAGCCCTTGAACGATGCCGAGGACGACGGCTTGGAACGGATCCATCAGGGCTCCATGAGGGACGCCGGGGGGCGGCGCAAGCGCGCGGCCCGGGACCAGAGGTCACCGGGCCGCGCGGTTCGGTCGGTCGGGCCGCGCGAGGTGGTCGCGGGTCCCGAGCCGGCGGTGGTCAGCGCTTGCTGAACTGCGGTGCGCGGCGGGCCTTGCGCAGGCCGTACTTCTTGCGTTCCACCACGCGCGCGTCGCGGCTGAGGTACCCACCCGACTTGAGCGCGGGGCGGAAGCTGGGGTCGACCTTCAGGAGGGCGCGGGCGACGCCGAGCCGGATGGCGTCCGCCTGCCCACTGGGGCCGCCGCCGGCGACGGTGATCAGGCAGTCGTAGCGACCGGCGGTGTTCGTGGCCTTGAGCGGCTCGAGGGCCTGGACGCCGACGAGGATCCCGCGGAAGTACTCCTGGAACTCCTTGCCGTTCACCGTGATGCGGCCCTGCCCCGGACGGAGGAAGACGCGCGCGACGGCCGCCTTGCGGCGGCCGGTACCGTAGAACTGTTCCATCAGCGGATCTCCATGGGGGCGGGCTGCTGTGCGGCGTGGGGGTGGGCCTCGCCGGCGTAGACCTTCAGGCGGCGGATCAGCTTGCGGCCGAGGCGGTTCTTCGGCAGCATGCCCCAGACCGCGTGCTCGAGGACGCGGATCGGGTGCTTGTCGAGCATCTCGCGCGCGGTGGTCATCTTGAGCCCGCCCTGGTAGCCGGTGTAGCGGGTGTAGACCTTCTGGTCGAGCTTGCGCCCGGTGAAGACGACCTTCTCGGCGTTGACGACGATGACGAAGTCGCCCATGGGCTGGTTGGGCGTGTACTCGGGCTTGTGCTTGCCTTTGAGCACGCTCGCGATCTGGGTGGCCAAGCGGCCGACGGTCTGGCCGGCGGCGTCGACGATCACCCAGTCGGGCGTGGGCTCCTTGGGGAAGAACGTGCTCATGCGTGACCTCTCGGGTGCGCTCCGGCGAGCGGAGCGAGGCGCGGCCGGGTGATCGGGGGTGGCGGGGAGAGTCGCCAGGGCCGACGCGCGCGATACCAAACGCCAAGATAGCATGCGCATCGCGAGCGCACAAGGCGCGGTGGAACGGCCCAGGCGGCGCGATCGAGCCCGGACGGACGCCGCGGCGCGGGTCAGCCGTTTCGCTCGTCGTCGCCGAGCTGTCGGATCTCCTCGACGAAGCGGTCGACCGAATCGAAGTCGCGGTACACCGACAGGAAGCGGATGTAGGCGACGTCGTCGAGCGCGCGGAGGAACTTGAGCGTGCGCCGTCCGATCTCCTCGCTCTGGACCTCGGGTACCTGGACCTCGTCCTCGAAGCCGTACGCGAACTCGCGGAGCTGCTTCTCGGTGATGGGTCGCTTGTTGCACGCGATGCGGAGCTTGTCGAGCAGCTTGTCGGGGTCGAACGCCTCGGTGCGGCCGGAGCGCTTGCGCACCATCAGCGCCTCGAACTGCGCGCGCTCGTACGTGGTGAAGCGCCGGTGGCACGACGCGCACTCGCGGCGCCGGCGGATCGAGGCGCCCTCGTCGGACGGGCGCGAGTTGACCACGCGGGTGTCCACGGCGGAGCAGTACGGGCACTTCATCGATCGGCCCCATCGGGGTCCGCGGGCCCGCTCCGGCGTTCGTGCGCGGCGCGTCCCTCGCGGAGCACGCGCTCCTCCGCGGCGGCGCGCTCCTCTTGGGCGGCGCGCATCCAGCGGTGCAGCGCGCCGCGCGCGGCGACCACCGACCCGTCGTCGAGCTGCTCGTCGTCGAGCGCGTCCGCGTCGACGGTCGGCTCGACGTCCTCGGGCACGTCGTCGTCTTCGTCCTCGTCGTCGCGCTGCCGGACGCGGTCGTCGAGGGCGGCCCGGACCTCGGGCAACAGCGCCTCGACCACCGTCGGTGGCGGGGGCAGCCGGACCGCGATCTCGGTCCCGTGGACGCCGACGCCCGCCTGCCCGCCCAAGAGGCGCACCGCGTGGACCAACGCGAGGTCGTGGCGCGGATCGGCCGCCGGGCGCGAGGGGACGACCACGTTGACCCGCAGGCCGCGGGACGGGACGGCGTCGGCCGGAGCGTCCTCGTCGTCGTCGGGATCGGTGAGGCTGGGGGGCGGGAAGGCAGCGGCGAGGCGCGCCAGCGCGCCACCGACGGCGGCGAGGTGGGGGCGACCCGGGCGCGGCGGGGGCGCCACCAGGACGACCCAGCCGTCGGGCGCGGTCCGTTGCATCGAGCGCAGCACGAGCACGCTGCTCTTCACGGCCTCGTCGAGGAGCTCCGCCAGTTCGGACTCCGCCAACCGCTCGAACGGTGTGACGCTGTCGCGCGCGACCACGTGCACGACGCCGCTCAGCGAGCCGAAGATCTCGAGCACCTTGCCGAACGCCGCCGTCAGGTCGAGCGCCGAAGTGGGGTCGGTCTGCAGCGGGATCGCCTGGCCGCCCAGCTCCTCGACCTCGGCGGCCGTCCGCGCGGCGAGGTCGACGTCGCGATCGGCGCACACCACGTCGTAGCCGGCCTGCCCGTACCCGAGCGCGACGGCACGCCCGAAGCCCTCGCCGACATGGGTGACCAACACGACCTTCGCTCGCTCCATGCGGCCATGATACGACGGGCCCCCGGTCGCTCCGGCCCGTCCTCCCGCCGGCCCGGCCGCCTGGGTTAGCATGCCGACCGGGCCGAGGGAGGCCCGGTCCCGAGGAGGAGCGATGGCCCTGGAGCGCTGGTTCCGACGCCAACGGCCGACGCGCGGCGAGGACGACCCGAGCCCCGCTGGTCTGTGGCTCAAGTGTCCCTCGTGCCAGGCTCAGCTGTACCGCAAGGACCTGCTCGCGCACCTCTACGTCTGCCCGGAGTGCGGGCACCATGAGCGGATGCCGGTGGACGCGCGGGTCGCGATGCTCGCCGACGAGGGGACCTTCGAGCTTTGGTCCGGCGCGGTGAGCCCTGTCGACGCGCTCGGCTTCGTCGACGTCGAGGCGTACGCCGAACGCCTCGCGGCGGTGCAGAAGAAGGTGGGGCGGCCCGACGCCGTCGTCACCGGAGCGGCGTCCCTCGAGGGGCAGCCGGTGGCGCTCGCGGTCATGGACTTCCGCTTCCTCGGCGGTTCGATGGGTTCGGTCGTGGGCGAGGAGATCGCCCGTGCGGCCGAGCGCGCCGCCGCGGAGGACCGCTCG
>JARGGE010000148.1 GCA_029210865.1 Trueperaceae bacterium | reverse complement strand
GGTGCCGGACGGGGTCGTCGTGCTGGCCACGGGACCGCTCACGAGCGACGCGCTCGCGGCGTCGGTCCAGGAGCTGGTGGGCGAGGGCTTCCTCGGCTTCTACGACGCCGCGGCGCCGGTGGTCGCGTACGACTCGATCGACCACGACGTCGCCTACCGCAAGGGGCGCTACGGGCAGGCCGACGACTACCTCAACCTGCCGTTCTCGCGCGAGGCCTACGACCGCTGGTACGCCGCCGTCGCCGAGGCGCGCGCGCACACCCCGCACGACTGGGAGAAGCTCGAGTTCTTCGAGGGCTGCATGCCCATCGAGGAGCTGGCGCGCCGCGGGTACGACACGCCCCGCTTCGGTCCGCTGAAGCCGGTCGGGCTCGAGCACCCCGTCACCGGCGAGCGCTTCTTCGCGGTCGCGCAACTGCGCCAGGAGGACGCGGCGGGGCGGATGTGGAGCCTCGTGGGCTTCCAGACCGGCCTGAAGTGGGGCGACCAGAAGGCGGTCGTTCAGACGATCCCCGGCCTCGAGGAGGCCGAGGTCGCGCGCTACGGCGTCATGCACCGCAACACCTACCTGTGCGCGCCGCGGCTCCTGGACGCCGACCTGTCCTTGCGCGTGCGCCCGGGCGTCTTCGTCGCCGGGGTGCTCGCCGGGACCGAGGGGTACCTCGAGTCGTCGGCGACGGGCTGGCTGGCCGGCACGAACGCGGCCCGGCGGGCGCTGGGCTGGCCGACCGTGGTGCCGCCCGAGGCGACGATGCTGGGGGGCCTGGTGCGCTACCTCGCGACCGCGAACCCGGACGGCTTCCAGCCGATGAACGCGAACTGGGGCCTGGTGCCGGTCGCCCCCAAGGGGCGCGGGGCCCCGGGCAAGCGCGAGCGCCGCGAGCAGGCGTACCAGGCGGGCCTCGACGCCTTCGGCAGCTGGCTCGAGGAGCTGCGCGCGGCGATGCCCGTCGCCGTCTAGATCGGCCGCGCGCGCCGCGGCTGCGGATGGTACGACGGGCGCATGACCCGGACCGCACCGTCCCCCCTCCGCAGCGTCGACCTCCGCTCCGACACCGTCACCCGACCCAGCCCCGCCATGCGCCGCGCGATGGCCGAGGCCGAGGTCGGCGACGACGTCTACGGCGAGGACCCCACCGTCATCCGGCTCGAAGAGGCCGTCGCCGCGCTGACCGGCAAGGAGGCGGGGCTCTTCGTCCCCAGCGGCACCATGGGGAACCAGATCGCGCTGGCGGCGCACACGACGCGCGGCGTCGAGGTCATCGCCCCCGAGGGCGCACACGTCTACGAGTACGAGCTCGGCGCGATGGCGGCGCTGTCGGGGTTGATGCCCCGGCTCGTGCCCGCCCCCGGCGGCGTCCCCGACCCCGCGGACGTCCGCGCCGCGGTCAGCCCCGGCGTGCACCGAGCGCCGACCGGTCTGGTGGTCCTGGAGAACACCCACAACGTCGCCGGCGGGACGGTCGTGCCGCTCGACGTCGCCGCGGCGATCGGCGAGGTCGCGCGCGACGCGGGCGTGCCGTACCACCTCGACGGCGCGCGGGCGTGGAACGCCGCGGTGGCGCTGGACGTGCCGCTCGCGGCGCTCTGCGCCCCGTTCGACAGCGTCTCGCTGTGCCTCTCGAAGGGACTCGGGGCGCCGGTCGGCAGCGTGCTGGTCGGCAGCCGCGCCCTGGTGGTCGCCGCCCACCGCTACCGCAAGATGTTCGGCGGCGGGATGCGGCAGGCGGGCGTCCTGGCCGCGGCGGGCCTGATCGCGGTCCACAAGGGGATGGCGCGCCTCGCCGACGACCACCGGCGCGCCCGGACGCTGGCCGACGGCATCGCCGGCGCCGCGGGCGTGGCGCTCGATCGCGCTCGGGTCCAGACGAACATGGTCTACCTCGGCGTCGCCGACGCCCCCGCCTTCGTGGCCGCGCTCGCCGCGCACGGGGTGCGGGCCAACGCGATGGGGGCGCGGGCGGTGCGTTTGGTCACGCACCTCGACGTCGACGACGACGACGTGGCGTTCGCCATCGAGGCGGTGCGCGCCACCGCGGCCACGCTCGTCGCGTGAGCGCGTCGGCGGTCGCTCGGCTCGCGTTGCTGGCGCATCCGGCGGGCCACTCGGTGAGCCCGGCGATGATGGAGGCGGCCTTCGCGGCGGTCGGTCGGCGGGCCCGCTACGACGCGCTCGACGTCCCCCCCGAAGAGCTCGCGGCCGCCGTCGCGGCGCTCCGGCAGGCGCCCTGGGTGGGCGCGAACGTCAGCGTCCCGCACAAGGCAGCCGTGGTGCCTCTCCTCGACGAGCTGCGGCCGACGGCGCGCCGCCTGGGCGCGGTGAACGTCGTCGTCCGAGACCGCGCGCGGCTGATCGGCGACAACAGCGACCTGCCCGGCTTCGCGCGCGCGCTCGCCGCGCTCGGACCGGTCGCGGGTCGCCAGGCCGTCGTCCTGGGCGCCGGCGGCGCCGCGCGCGCGGTGGTGGCCGCGCTGCGCGACCTGGGCATGGAGGTCGCGGTCCACAACCGGTCGCCGGAGCGGGCGTGCGCGCTCGTCGCGGCGCTCGGCGGTGGCGGCGCCACGGTGCTGGCCGACGCCGACCTCGCCGCCGCGGTGGCCGCCGCGGACCTGCTCGTGCAGACGACCACGGTCGGCATGGCCGGCGGGCCGCTCGGCTCGCCCCTGCCCGAGGGGGTCCTGCCGACCGCCGGCGCCGTCGTCGACCTCGTCTACCGACCGGCGGTGACCCCGCTGTTGCGCGCGGCGCGTGCGGCGGGCCTGGTCGTCCAGAACGGCCTGCCGATGCTCGTCCACCAGGGAGCCGCGGCCTTCGAGGCGTGGACGGGGCTGCCGGCCCCGGTCGACGCGATGGGGCGGGCGGCGGAGGCGGCGCTCGGCGGCGCCGGCCGCGGCTGGACCGGCCTCGCGGACGGGGCGGGCGCGACCGGATAGGCCCGGCGACCACACGGGCCGGGTCGCCTCGTTACACTGCCGCGATGCGCCTCGCGGTCCTCGCCGACGTCCACGGCAACCTGCCCGCCCTCGAAGCCGTCCTCGCGGACGCCGAACGCAACGCGGTGGACGAGCTGGTGGTGAACGGCGACCTGGTCAACCGCGGGCCGCAGGGCGCGGCCGTCGTGGCGCGCCTGCTCGAGACGGGAGCGCGGCTCACGCTGGGCAACCACGACGACCTCATGCGGATGCTGGCGGACGTCGACGACGCCCTGCCCGAGGAGTTCCACCGCTCGCCGTTCTGGCGGGCGAACCGCTGGTGCGCCGAAGAGCTGGGGCGCGAAGGGCGGCTCGACGTGCTGCGCGCCCTGCCGATGACCGTCCGGGTCCGCCCCAAGGGGGCGCCGGGCGTGCTGATCGCCCACGGGTCGCCGCGCCACTACCGCGAGGGCATCGGCCCGCGATCGTCCGACGCGACGCTGTCCGAGATCCTCGAGATGCACCCCACCGACGTGCTGGTCGGCTCGCACACGCACGTGCCGCTGCACCGCCGCTGGGGGCGCACCCTGGTGCTCAACAGCGGCGCCGTCGGGAGCCCCTTCAACGGCGACGGTCGCGCCCAGTACCTCTGGCTCACCCTCGGCGAGGACGGCTGGTGCCCCGAGTTCCGGCGCGTCGCGTACGACGTCGCCGCAGCGCTCGAGGCGTACGAGACGAGCGGGTACCTCGAGGACGGCGGCCTGTTGGCGCGGCTGTTCCGCGACGAGGTGCGCGACGCGCGCTCCTACCTGGTGCCGTTCCAGATGTGGGCGGAGACGTCCGGGGAAGCGCTCGACGAGGGTTCGTTCGAGCGCTTCCGGCGCGCCCGCCCCGACCGCTTCGGCCCCGTGCCCCCTTGGCCGGCGACCACGGCCTCGGTCGCCCCGTGACCGGCCCGCAGCCCACGTCGCGGTGGGCCACCCCGCGGCGGATGCTCGGCGCGATGCGCGGTCGCTGCCCGGCCTGCGGCGCGCCCGGCGCCTTCGCCGGACCGTACCGGCTGCGCCCCCGTTGCGAACGCTGTGGCGTCGTGTTCGAGCGCGACGGCGGCACCTGGCTGGGCGCCTCCGTGCTCGCGTACGTGCTCGCGATGCTGGCGATGGCGGGCTTCGCGTGGGCGACGGTGCCCGGGCGCGGGCTCTACCGAGGGTTCGAGGCGGGGCTGATCGGCGTCGCCGTCGCCACGGTGCTGCTCGTCTACCGGCCCGTCAAGGGCTGGTGGCTGTGGGCGACCTGGGCGGCGGGCTGGGTCCACCGTGACGGCGAGGACCCGGAGGCCGGCCCCGGCACCTGAACCGCGCGCGTCAGGGCGTGCCCGCGTCGGTCGGTGCCTCGTCGTCGGGCGAGCGCGCGAGACCGATCAGGAGCGCGGTGATCAGCGCGAAGGCGATCCCGGCGAGCAGTGGGATCGTGACGAAGCCGTACCAATCGATGTAGGCCGCGCTGCACGGGACACCGCTCGCGCAGGAGGCCGGCGGCGCCATCCCCGGCACCTTCTGGATTAGGTAGTGGTAGGTCGAGGTCGCGAGCCCGACCGTCGCGAGGGGCAGCCCGTAGCGCCAGACCTGGACGTCCTGGCGGAACGTGGCGATGCCCAGGAGCGGGACCAGCGGGTACATGAAGATGCGTTGCCACCAGCACAGCGCGCACGGGACGAAGTGTCGGACCTCCGAGAAGTACAGCGACCCGGCGGTCGCGACGAGCGCGACCACCCACGCCAGGTAGAGCCAACCGAGCCGCATCACGGCGTGCGGTCAGTCCGCCAGCGCGGCGTCGATCGCGGCGCGCACGACGGCCTCGCTCGGGCTCGAGACCAAGACGCCGTCGACCAGCACCGACGGGGTGCTGCGCAGCCCCAACGCGGCGGCCGTGGCGGCGTCCGCGCGCACGTCCTCGAGGCTCGAGGGCTCGGCCAGGCAGGCGTCGAGCGCGCCGGCGTCGATGCCGGGCGCGTACGTCAGGGCGAGCTCCACCGCGCGGCGACCGTTGGCGAGCTCGCCTTGTGCCCGGTACAGCGGCGCCTTCATCTCCCAGAAGGCCTCGTTGCTCTGCCGGTAGACGCACTCGCCGATGCGCGCGACGTACTCGGACTCCGGCCCCAACACGGGCAGGTTCATGTACACGACGCGCACCTCGCCCGCCTCGACGTGATCGCGGCGGATCCCGGGCATGACGTTCAGCTCGAAGGCCTGGCAGCCGGGGCAACGGAAGTCCTCGAACACGGTCACGGTCACCGGGGCGTCGGCCTGGCCGAGGACCGGCTGACCGGAGACGTCGAGGTCCGCCGCCTCGCCGCCGCCGAGGCGCGGGGCGATCAGGATGCCGGCGACGACGAGCACGGCGACGACGATGGTGATCAGGGTCAGGCGTTGAGGCGTCATGCCGGCGATGCTACGACGCCTGCGCGCGGAGCTCCGTGCGCTGCGACCGTCACCGGGGGTGGCGGTCGACGCCGTGGTAAGCGGCGAGGAAGGCCTGCATGGCCGCCACGTCGAGGGCCTCGAAGCGCGCGAGGCGCTGCCAGGCGGTCGCGGCGTACGGGGTCGGCATCCCCTGGCGCGGGGCGATGACCACGCGCGGGTAGCGGCCGCCGACGACCTCCTCGAGCGCCGCGACGTGGGCCTCGTTCTCCTCGGGCGTGCCGGCGGCGTAATACAGCACGACGCCGCCGTCCTCGAGGTTGTGGAGGAGCTGCTGGTCGGGTGGCGCGTCGAGGTAGCTCCCCCAGGCGGCGAGGTCGGGCGCGTGCCAACCGGACGTGGGCGGGTCGGAGTTGTACGCGGGCGTCGCCGTACCCAGGCTGACGTGCACGTTCCCCTGGCTCGCGAAGCGCTCGCCGGGGGCGTTGAGCTCGCGCACGACGTTCAGCGTGATCTGGACGCCGACGAGGACGGCGATGCCGCCGAGCCCGACGATCCAGGGCCAGGGGTTGCCCTTGCGGCGACCGCGGCGGGCGCTCGCGAGCCGCGCGGGGGAGGCGGTGCGCTTCGCCGTGGGGGCGGCATCGCCGGCGTTGGTCGACGGACGGGCGGACGTGGGCGGTCGCTTCTTCTTGGGCATGGTGAACGCCACCTTACCCGGTCGTTCCGCGAGCCTCGTTAAGCTGCCGACATGGCCCGTTCCTTCGCCCCCATCGGCGTTCTGCTCGCCTTGACCGCCGCGATCGGTGGCGCCGGTGCACAGCCGGTGCCCACCGAGGCCGAACGGGCGCCGCTGCCACCCTGCCCGGCGTTCCCGAACTGCGTGTCGACCGAGGCCCCCGCGACCGACGCGACGCACCACCTGCCGCCGCTGCCCCTTCCCGAAGGGCTCGACCCGGTCGCGGCGCTCGACGCCTTCGAGGCGCTCGTCCGCGCGGCGCCCCGCACCGACGTGGGGACGCGCACGCCGTTCCGGCTGCGCGCGACGGATCGCTCGCGCGTGTTCCGCTTCGTCGACGACGTCGAGGCGTGCGTCGATCCCGACGCGCGCGTGCTCCACGCGCGGTCCGCGGCGCGGCTCGGGCAGGGCGACCTCGGGGTGAACCGGCGGCGGCTGACCGGGTGGTTCGCGGCCCTCGCGGCCGACTGGGGCGTCGCCTGGCCCCCGCGCCCCTGACGGCGCGACCCCGGCGGCGCGACCCCGGCGGCGCGCCGCGGGCACCGGGCGCCGCCGGGGTCGCGGCTCCGTCGGGTGCGACGCCGAGGCAGCGTCCTGCCGTTGCTAGACTGCGGCGTCCGAGTCGAGGTGTGCGCCAGCGTTCCGCCGCCGGTCCCGCGTGCCCGACCCGCGCCCGTCGCGGGCGCCGCGTCCGTCCGGCACCCGCCCCGGCGCGAACCTCCGCCCACCACCCGCT
>JARGGE010000147.1 GCA_029210865.1 Trueperaceae bacterium | reverse complement strand
GCTTGACTGCGTCTCCGGCGCCGAGAGGGCCGGGGGCCGCTTCATCGGCCGGACGGGGATCATCGCGCGCAGGGTCTCGCCGAGGGAGGCGCCGTAGTAGCCCTCCAGCCAGCGGGCCAGGCGCAGCAGGGCGGGGTCGAGGATGTCGGGGCGGTTGGTCGCGGCGATGATGATCACCGACGTGTCCTTCTCGAACCCGTCCATCTCGGAGAGGATCTGGTTGAGCGTCTGCTCGCGCTCGTCGTGCCCGCCGCCGATGCCGGCGCCGCGGCGCCGCCCGATCGAATCGAGCTCGTCGATGAAGATGATCGCCGGGCTCGCCTTGCGGGCCTCCTCGAAGAGGTTGCGCACGCGGCTGGCGCCCACGCCCACGAACATCTCCATGAACTCGGACGCGGAGACCGTGAGGAAGGGGACCCCCGCCTCGCCGGCGACGGCGCGGGCGAGCAGCGTCTTGCCGGTGCCCGGCGGTCCCACGAGCAGCACGCCCTTGGGGATCTCGGCGCCGATGCGCAGGTACTTCTGCGGGTTCTTCAGGAAGTCGACGACCTCCTTGAGCTCCTGCTTCGCCTCGGCGTGGCCGGCGACGTCGGTGAAGGTCGTGTCGACCTTGTTCTCGCGACCGTAGGTCTTCGCCTTCGACTGACCGAACTGCATGACCTGGTTGGGTCCACCCTGGGCGCGCATGAACACGAACCAGAAGAACGCGATGAGCACGACGATCGGCAGGACCGAGATGAGGAAGCCGATCCACTGCGGCGGGTTGCGGATGGTCACCTCGCCGACGTTCTCCTCGAGGCGCTGCAGCAGCGAGTCGCTGACGATGGTGGTCACGCGGAAGTCGAGGACCGTCTGCGGCTCGCCGCCGATGACGACCTGCGATTCGCCGACGAGCGTGCCGTCGATCACGCCGTTCGTGCGGTCGATCGAGACCGACGCCACCCGGCCCTGGTCGACCAGGTCGGTGAAGGTGCTGAAGGTGATCTCGCGCGGCGTGCCGCCGGCGTTGAACTGGTTGAAGACGAAGATGCCCAAGATGATCAGCATCACGATCAGCCAGGGGTTGAAGGAACGTCTCACGCGGCCTCCCGGGGGTGCGGTCGTCGCGGCCGACGGCGCAGGGGGCGCGGTGCGGCACGATGCTGCACGAGCGTGCAGCGCGATGTACACGTCAGCCTAGCACCGGGGTCCATGAGCCACTTGTAAGCAGCGGGACCGTTCGTTCGGCGGCCGACGGCCGCCGCCGCCCGGCCCGCTGCGCTGGCGCGGCGTCAGCGGAAGACGTAGCTCTTCGGGACCGCCACCACGCCCTGCGGGGTCACCGTCAGACCGCGCGCGCGGTCGTCGTCGAGGTTGACCCCCACGTCGGTCCCCTCGGGGACCACGACGTTCTTGTCGATGATCGCGTTGCGGATGGTGCAGTGGCGGCCGACCTCGACGTTGTCGAAGAGCACGCTGTTCTCGACCAGGGCGCCGGTGTGGGTGCGCACGCGGCGCGCGAACACCGAGCGGCGGACGGTGCTGCCCGAGATGATGACGCCCCCGGCGAGGATGCTGTTGAAGGCCTCGCCGCGTCGGGTCGGCTCCTCGTGCACGAACTTCGCCGGCGGCGAGAACTCGGCGGACGTGCGCAGCGGCCATTCCTCGTTGTAGAGGTCGAACTCCGGCTGCACGTCGACCAGGTCCATCGACGCCTCCCAGTACGAGTCGAGCGTGCCGACGTCGCGCCAGTAGGTGTTCGGGGTGGTCTGGCCCGGGATCGGGTTGCGGGCGAAATCGTACGCGAGGAGCTTGGCGCCGTCGTCGAGCGCCATCGGCAGCACGTTCTTGCCGAAGTCGTGCTCGCTCTCGGCCATCTGGGCGTCGCGGGTGAGCAGCTCGACGAGCTTCGACTTCGAGAAGATGTAGTTGCCCATCGAGGCCAGGCAGTGGGTGGGGCGGCCGCGGATGGGGTTGGGCGCGTCCGGCTTCTCCTGGAACTCGGTGATCCGCCAGTCGGTGTCGACCTGCAGCACGCCGAAGCGGGTGCCGTCGGCCACGGGCGTGGGGTAGGCGGCGATCGTGACGTCCGCCTCGTGCTCGAGGTGGTAGTCGATCATGTGCGAGATGTCCTGCTTGTAGATGTGGTCGCCCGAGAAGATCGCGACCAGGTCGGCGCCCGAGTTCTCGATCAGGTGCAGGTTCTGGTAGATCGCGTCGGCGGTGCCGCGGTACCACTCGGCGCCGAGCTCCTCGTAGAGGTACATCTGCGCGGGCGCGAGGGTGATGAAGTAGTCCGACAGGAAGGTGCCGAAGCGCCAGTTGCGCTGGATGTGCTCGGTGAGCGATTGCGCCTTGAACTGCGTCAGCACGAACATGCCGTAGATGCCGCTGTTGATCATGTTGTTGAGCGCGAAATCGATGATGCGGTACTTGCTGCCGAACGGCACCGCCGGCTTGGTGCGCTTCCACGTGAGCGGGTGGAGGCGCGTACCCTTGCCGCCGGCGAGCACCATGCCGATGGTCTTGACGGAGCGCTTGTGCATGCGTCGTGCCTCCCTGGTGGGAACCGGGCCGGTGGCCGGTCCGGGGTCTCGAGCGCCCCGAACGGTCCGGAGCGTGGCTGCCGATGGCGGCATGCTACCACCAGGGTCCCGGACCACCGTCCCCGTCGTCCCGGCGCCGTAGGCTCGCGGCGTGCCCGCCGCTCCGGAACACCTGCTCGAGTACCAGGACCACGTGCTCGCCTACCGCTTGCGCGCGCTGCTCGGCGGCCGGCTGCGGCCGTCGACGCCGCTGCTGACGCTCCCGGCGTACGCGGATCGGCGCTTGCGGCGTCAGCGGCTCGCGCGCGAACTCGTCGGGCGCAGCGACTACCGCGAGGCCCTGCGCGAGGTCGAGCGGCGGAGCGACGCGCTCTGCTTCGGCTTCTGGTACGATCCCTCCGAGACCCAGGCGATGCTCCGCGCGGTCGTCGCGGCCGGGGGTGCCCGGCCCTCGAGGGCCCCGAGCGGTTCCTCGAGGCGCTGCTGACGCCCGCCGAGCGCGTCCGGGCCGGCGCCGACGGCCCGCGGCTGGCGCGCTACTACCTCGGCCTGGTCCGCGCCTCGGCGGCCTACCTCGACGCCGAGACCTTCACGCGCCTGCGCGACCAGGTCGAAGCCGATCGGTGCCGTCTGCCGCTGGTCCTCGACCTCGCCCCGCACGCGGTACCGTGACCGGCGATGGAGCCGCGCCGCACCCCGTTCGACCTGCCGATCGACGCCCTGCCCGCCCCCGAGGGCGAGGCGTACCGCCGTGCCCAGCTCACCGAGTGGCTCTACGTGCACGGCGCGCGGGACTTCGAGGCGATGACCACGCTGCCCAAGGGCTGGCGCGCCGCCCTGGCGGCCGAGCAGTCGGTGTCGCCCTTCGACGACGTGCGCCGGTTCCCGTCGTGGGACGGCTCGGTGCGCTACCTGTTCACGCTCGCCGACGGCCAGCGGACCGAGGCGGTCTACATGCCCTACGCGGGCCGCAAGACCGTCTGCGTCTCGTCGATGGTCGGCTGCCCGGCGGGCTGCGCCTTCTGCGCCACCGGCGCGCTCGGCTTCGGCCGCAACCTCACCCGCGGCGAGATCGTCGCCCAGCTGCTGGCGGTCGCCTGGTTCGAAGGCTTCGCGCCGCGTGAGCTGCGCAACGTCGTCCTGATGGGCATGGGCGAGGCCCTGCTGAACTACGACGCGGCGATCGGCGCCATCCGCACCTGGATCGACCCGCGCGGGTTGGCCATGTCGCCCCGGCGGATCACCCTCTCGACGGTCGGGTTGCCCGCCCGCATCCGCCGGCTGGCGGGGGAGGGCCTCCCGCTCGTGCTGGCGGTGAGCTTGCACGCACCCGACGAGGCCACCCGCCGCCGCATCATCCCCACCGCCCACGCCCACGCGCTCGACGACATCGTCGCGTCGCTCCACGACTGGCAGGCGGCTGGCGGGCGCCGCGTCACGGTGGAGTACACGATGCTCGACGGCGTGAACGACGCCCCGGCGCAGGCCGGCGCGCTGGCGACGCTGCTCGCCGGGCTGGTCGTGCACGTCAACCTGATCCCCTTCAACCCGTGGCCGGGGTCGGGCTTCGAAGCGACCCCGCGCGAGCGGGTGCGCGCCTTGCAGGACGTGCTCGTGCGCGCCGGCGTGTCGACCTCGGTGCGCTTCTCGCGCGGCCGCGACACCGGTGGCGCGTGCGGGCAGCTGGCGCTGCGCGAAGGGGCCACCGCGGCCTGAGCCGCGGCATGAGGCATCCCGCACCGTCGCTGACCGCGTCGCCAACGTAAAGTGTCCGCAACGCGAACCCTGCTCGGTGCGCGGGCGCCGTGCCCGTGCCCGTTCTCCCCAGGGGTCGGCGCGCTCGGCGGTGCCCATGAGCGGCATGGGTGCGGTCGCTCACGCGAACGACGGTCACGCAGCGATACGGAGGCAAGCATGAAGACGACGCAACGGAGGCGGGGCGCCCGGCGGTGGCTCCTGGGTCTGATGGTCGCGGCGCTCGCCGCGCTGGTGTGGGGCGCCGCCGGCGCGCAGACGCTCGACGAGCTTCGCGCCGCGGTCGCCGAGCGGCCGAACGACGCCGAAGCCTGGACCGACCTCGGCAACCTGCTGCTCGCCGCCGACGACCTCGAGGGCGCCAAGGAGGCGTACCTCGAGGCCATCGCCATCGACTACCTGATCGGCGACGCGCACTACGGGCTCGGCCTCGCCGAGTTCGGACGTGGCGATTACGCGGCCGCCCTGTTCGCCTTCAACGAGGTGGCCCGGCTCTACCCCGAGCGCTTCGACGGCCACTTCAACCGCGCGGTCACGCTCGCGCGGCTGCGCCGCCCGGCCGAGGCCGCCGGCGCCTTCGAGCGGGCGCTCGAGGAGGCCGCCCCCGAGGCCGACGGCGCCGACCGGCTCGCGGCCTGGACCGGCCTGGGCGGCCAGCGCGTGCTCGCCGGCGACCCCAACACCGACGCCGCGACGCTGCTCCTCGACCTCGAATGGCGCCTCCCCCCCGGGTACGCGCCGAGCGACCTCGTCGACGTCGCCGCGGCCGGGTTCGCCGCGGGGCTGCTCGTGCGTGGCCCCGTGGTCGAGGACCTGCGTGCGCTCCGCACCGCCGCCGAGGCGGAAGGCGTGCGGCTGGCGATCCAGTCGGCCTACCGCAGCGAGGCCTACCAGGCCCAGGTCCACGAAGGCTGGCGCGCCGCGCTCGGTCCGGAGCGGGCCGCCGAGGTCAGCGCACGGCCCGGCCACAGCGAGCACCAGCTCGGCACGGCGGTCGACCTGCGGAGCGCCGACGGACCGCCCGCCTGGGACCTCGACGACTGGGCGACCACCGCCGAAGGTGCCTGGGTCGCCGCGCACGCCGAGCGCCTCGGGTTCGTGGTCGCGTACCCGCGGGGGGCAAAGTCGCTCGCCTGCTACGACTACGAACCCTGGCACCTGCGCTGGGTCGGGCGCGACGTCGCCGCCGCGTTCGGCGCGGCGCGTACCGCCTGGCTCGCGGCCGGGCTCGCCGAGGCGGTACCCTTCCGGGCGTGGCTCCACCTCCAGCACCCGCCCACCGATCGGAACGCCCCATGAACCGCGGCGCGCTCGCCGCGCTCCTCGTCGCCGCGACCGCGCTCCTCGGTGCGGCCGCCGCGCACGCCACGCTGGTCTTCGGCGAGCTGACGCTGACGCCCGACCCGGCGACGGCGGGCGCCCCGCTGTCGGTCACCGTCACCCTCGAAGACCCGAGCCTGACGCCGCTCGAGGACGCGATCGTCACGCTCGAGTTCCGCACGCTCGACGCCGGTGCGGCGCCGCTGCCGACCGACGGGACCTACCCGCCGGCGCTCCGGACGGTGCGCCTCGTGGAGGAGGAGTCGGCCGTCTACACGGCCGACCTCGACCTGCCCACCGCCGGGAGCTACCAGGTGCGGGTGCGCGACAACACCTACCAGTACGAGGAGGCGAACGCCTCGGTCGTCCTCGCGCTCGACGGCCGGCCGCTCGGCGTGCTCCCCTTCGTCCTCCCCCCCACCCAGGTGGGGCCGCGCAGCCTCACGACGTGGCTGGTGTGGCTGATCGGGCTGCCGCTCGTGGCGGGTGCGGTCGTCACGGTCCTGGTCCTCACGTCGAACCGATCGAAAGGTGGATCGGGCGCCGACGAGGCCGCCGGCACCTGACCGATCGGCCCGCGGTACCCTGGCGCATGCCGCACCTCGACGACGCCGACCTCGACCACCTCGCCGACCTCGCGCGCCTCGACCTGAGCGGCGTCGACCGCGCCGCGCTGCGCGCGGACCTCGAGACCGTGCTCGACTACGTCGACCGGCTGGCCGCCGTCGACGACCCGAGCGTGGCGCCGCTCCGCCACCCGACGCACGACGCCGCGCTGCCGACCCCCGACGACCTGCGGGCCGACGTCGCGCGCGCGACCGCGGGTGCGCTCCCCGCGGCGCTCGAGCGCCGGGGCGGTCGCGTGGTCGTGCCGCGCACCCTCGACGCGGACGGCTGAGGGCGCCGCGTCAGTCGAGGACGGCGCGGCCGACGTACGGGACGAGCGCCTCCGGGAGGCGCACGCGGCCGTCGTCGGTCTGGTGGGTCTCGAGCAGGGCGGCGATCGTCCGCGGGAAGGCGAGCGCGGACCCGTTCAGGGTGTGGACGAAGCGCGGACGCCCGGTGCCCGCGGCGCCCCCGGGGCGCGCGCGCGTCTGCAGCCGCACCGCCTGGAAGGCCTCGATGTTCGACACCGACGAGACCTCCAGCCAGCGCTCCTGGCCCGGGCTCCACACCTCCAGGTCGTACTTCTTCGCCTGCGTGAAGCCCATGTCGCCCGTGCACATCAGCAGCCGCCGGTAGGCGAGCCCGAGCTCCTCCAGCAGCCCCTCGGCGAGC